>NZ_JHVK01000013.1 GCF_000620105.1 Microvirgula aerodenitrificans DSM 15089
TTGCATGTGTAAAGCATGCCGCCAGCGTTCAATCTGAGCCAGGATCAAACTCTTCAGTTCAATCTTTGCAAAACTGGCTGACGCAATTCTCAAAAGAACTTCTGAAAGTTCTTCCTTGACTGTGTAAGCCTTGCTTTTCAGCAAGCGCCTACACTTATCGGTTGTCTGTTTTGTTAAAGAGCGTTTTTCCGAACTGAATCAGCAACTTGCTGCTTCGTTCGGCGCTGCGTCGTGCAGCGAGGAAGCGAACTATACGTCCGCCCCTCCCTTCCGTCAACACCCGTTTTCCGCTTTTTTGTCACCGATCCGGCAAGTCCTTGAGCGGAAAGATTTTTCCTGAAACCACTTTTCCCGCTTCATCCTGCGACGGCAATCAGCGAAGGCGATTTCCCGCTGGCGATGTCCAGCAGACGGTCGATATTCGGGTGTTTTCCGGGGTTCGCCCGGGCATCCGCGCTGTGTTCCGCATACAGCAGCAGCCCGGCTTCGGCCGCTTCCGGGCCGATACGGGCCTGGAAATGATCGAGCAGATAGCGGTAGACGCGCAACGAACCGCTCTGTCCCGGCTTGTCTTCCAGCAGGACCGGAGGCACTTCGCTCTCGAACCCCAGCAGCGTCAGCCGGCAGGCCGCCGCAAAGTGGCCGCGCCCTGCGTCCAGCAGCGGCAGGATTTCGGCAAAGGTCTTGCCGCGCAGCTGCCCCTGCATGACCGCGCTCTCCCGCTGCGACACGCCAAGCGGCTTGTCTTCCACCAGGTAGGTCTTGCTCATATGGCGGAACAGGTCGGTGCCGGCGAGACGCAGGGTCTCGAACAGCACCATTTCGCGCGTCACCAGAATCACTCCGGCCTGCTGGCAACGCAGCAGGGCGACGTCGACGTCGCTGTCGGCGCGGGAGCCGATGCAGTCGCGGACCAGGAAGACCTGCCTGCCCTGCGCGCGCAGTTCCAGCACGGTCTGCAGCACGCAGACGTGGGCTTCCATCCCGCACACGATCACTTGCGAGCGCGCCATCAGGCTGTCCGGCAGGCAACCGGCGGCCACGCAGGAGAAGTGGTTCTTTTCGACGATATCGGCACGCGGCGCCCGCGCCAGCAGCGACGGGGCGGTATGCCCCAGTCCGCGCGGGTACTGTTCGGAGAAGACAATCGGCAGACCGGCATCGGCCGCGGCCGAGATCAGTTTGCCGGCATTGGCCAGCAGCGCTTCCGCGCCACGAATGGCCGGCAGCAGCTTGTCCTGGATGTCGACCACCAGCAGGGTGGCGTCGGAGAGATCAATCAGCATGCGGAGTCCTCGTTCTGGGGAAGGAAGATCAGGCGTCGGCGTAGGGTTCGGCCGAACGGATGAGCGGTTCGCTTTCTGCGGCCTGCAGCCATTCGTTCATTGCCGGCAGTGCATAGAGGGCATCGACCCAGTCGCGCACCAGCGGCGGCAGCTGGACGCCGTAGGTGACAAGCCGGGTCGCCACTGGCGCATACATGGCATCGGCAATGCCGAACTCGCCAAACAGGAAACGTCCGGTGCCGCCAAAGCGGGTCCGGCAGTCACTGACCAGTTCGACCACCCGCGCCACGTCGGCCAGGGCCGCGTCGGTATGGCCGCGCCCGGGCAGGCGGGCGCAGAAGTTGGTCGGCATCGCCTGGCGCAGTGCGCCAAAGCCGGCATGCATTTCTGCGGCGATCGAACGCGCATGGGCACGGGCAATCCGTTCCGCCGGCCACAGCGGCAGTTGCGGAAAACGCTCGGCCAGATAATCAAGGATCGCCAGCGATTCCCAGACCAGCGCGC
Source organism: Microvirgula aerodenitrificans DSM 15089 (assembly GCF_000620105.1). Classification (NCBI taxonomy): domain Bacteria; kingdom Pseudomonadati; phylum Pseudomonadota; class Betaproteobacteria; order Neisseriales; family Aquaspirillaceae; genus Microvirgula; species Microvirgula aerodenitrificans. Next base: position 1,791 of record NZ_JHVK01000013.1, read on the forward strand.
CATCGTCGATCAGTGCCGGCACCTTGCCGGTCGGCGAGTAAGCCAGCCGCTCGGCACGGGTGTCACCCTGGTACAGGTTGACCATGATTTCGTCGAACGGCAGATCGAAGTGGCGCATCAGCAGCCAGGGCCGCAGCGACCAGGACGAATAGCGCTTGTTACCGATGATCAATTGCATGAAATCTCCCGCGTGCAGGTCACAGTGAGCAAAACGCTCCGGCATGCGGAGCGTTTCTGGTAATAGCTACAGCTTATTCGGCTTCATCGATCCACGCCATCTGGATGGCTTCGAGGATCTTCTCGCCACAGTGACCGGGGTCGTCGTCGAAGTCGGGCAGTCCCATCACCCAGTCGCGCAGGTCGGTAAAACGTACCGTTTTCGGGTCGATGTCCGGGTGCTGCTCCACCAGCTCGATGGCGATATCCAGCGTATCGGTCCATTTCATGTTCAATTCTCCTTGATGTCGGCGACACGGGTACCGGTAGCCGCCACCAGGTCGGCGGCCGTGGTGCGGAACACGGCGAACGGGCTGCCGGCTGCGGCCCAGAGCTCGTCATACTGGAACAGGTCTTCATCCAGCAGCAGATCGACCGGATCGTTGGCATGGCCGACCGGCGATACGCCACCGATGGCGAAGCCGGTCTTTTCGCGCACGAAGTCCGCGTTCGCCTTGCCGATGGTCTTGCCGGTCAGTGCCGCCAGCTTGGCGGTCGACACGCGGTTGGTGCCGCTGGCGACGACGATCAGTGCGCGGTCGCTGTCGACCTCGCGAAAGACCATGGATTTGGCAATCTGCGCCACGCTGCAGCCGATGGCGGCGGCGGCTTCGGCCGAGGTGCGGGTCGAATCCGCCATTTCGCGGATCTCGGCCTGCAGGCCCAGTGCTTTCAGTGCTTCCGCGACCCGGGCGACGCTGCCGCCGCCTGTCGCGCCCTGAGGATGCTCACTCATGCTTCTCCCCTGCCCGGCCGGCAGTTGACGGCCGGTCCGATGAGCTGATCAATGATGTTCGCGGGCGTGGTTGACGGTATAGCGCGGAATGTCCACGACCAGATCGTCTTCCGCCACGATGGCCTGACATGACAGGCGGGACTGCGGTTCCAGCCCCCATGCCTTGTCGAGCATATCGTCTTCCAGCTCGTCGGACGGATCAAGGGAATCGAAGCCTTCGCGCACCACGACGTGGCAGGTGGTGCAGGCGCAGCTCATTTCGCAGGCATGCTCGATCTCGATATCGTGTTCCAGCAGGAGCTTACAGAGGTTCTGCCCGGGAACGGCGTCGATGACCGCCCCGTCCGGACACAGGTCGGGATTGGGCAGGACGATGATTTTCGGCATGGGGAGTCCTTACAGGTCGCTGATTTTCTGGCCGGCCAGCGCGCGACGGATATTGCGATCCATGCGCCGGGCGGCAAATTCGTTGGTGGCGTCGTTCAGGCGGGCAGTGGCGGCGTTGATGGCCACGGTCTGTTGCGAGGCGATCGCGCTGCGCAGCCCGGCTTCGGCATCGACGATCGCGGCCCGCTCGGCGCCGTCGAGCAGATCGCCGTCGACCTGCAGTGCGGCTTCCGTCGTGGCGAGCAGGCTTTCCGCGTCAACCACGGCTTCGCGCAGCTTGCGCGCGACGATATCGTCCTTCACGTGCTCGATCGAGTCGGCCAGCATCTGGGTGATCTGGTCGTCGGTCAGGCCGTAGCTCGGCTTGACCGAGATGCTGGCCTCGACGCCGCTCGACTGCTCGCGCGCGCTGACGCCGAGCAGGCCGTCGGCATCGACCTGGAAGGTGACGCGGATCCGCGCCGCACCGGCCACCATCGGCGGGATGCCGCGCAGTTCGAAACGCGCCAGGCTGCGGCAATCGGTAACCAGTTCGCGCTCGCCCTGCAGCACATGCACCGCCATGGCGGTCTGCCCGTCCTTGAAGGTCGTGAATTCCTGCGCCCGCGCGGTCGGGATGGTGCTGTTGCGCGGAATGATCTTTTCCACCAGCCCGCCCATGGTTTCGATACCGAGCGACAGCGGAATCACGTCCAGCAGCAGCCAGTCGTCTTCGGTCTTGTTGCCGGCCAGCACATTGGCCTGCATGGCGGCACCGAGGGCGACGACCTGGTCCGGGTCGAGGTTGGTCAGCGGCGTGCAGCCGAAGTACTCGCCGACCGAGCGGCGGATTTGCGGCATGCGCGTCGCGCCGCCGACCAGCACCACGCCGTTGACGTCCGCCGGCGCGATCTTCGCGTCGCGCAGCGCCTTGCGCACCGGCAGCAGGGTCTTTTCCACCAGCGTGCGGCTGATGTCGCCGAAGACGTCGCGCGTCAGCAGCAGGTCGACTTCGGTCTTGTCCGACAGCACGGTGTTGATATGCGCCTCGCTGGCGTCGGTCAGGCGTTCCTTGGCAGCGCGGGCGTGGGTCAGCAGCAGGCGGATGTCGTGGTCTTCGAGTTGCGACAGCGATGCCTGTTCGAGAATCCAGCAGAACACGCGCTGGTCGAAATCGTCGCCGCCCAGCGCGGAATCGCCGCTGGTCGACAGCACTTCGAACACGCCGCGTGTCAGGCGCAGCACCGACACGTCGAAGGTGCCGCCGCCAAGGTCATAGACGACGTACACGCCTTCGGACGCGTTATCCAGGCCGTAGGCGATGGCCGCCGCCGTCGGTTCGTTCAGCAGGCGCAGCACATTGAGGCCGGCCAGCCGCGCCGCGTCCTTGGTCGCCTGACGCTGTGCGTCGTCGAAGTAGGCCGGCACGGTAATGACGGCACCGGTCAGTTCGCCGCCCAGCGACGCTTCGGCGCGGACTTTCAGTGCCCGCAGGATGTCGGCGGAGATTTCGACCGGCGACTTGACGCCCTGGCGGGTCGCCAGCTGCACCATGCCCGGCGCATCGACAAAGCGGTACGGCGTCGAGGCGGTGTCGCCGATGTCTTTCAGGTCGCGGCCCATGTAGCGTTTGACCGAGACGATGGTGTTGTGCGGATCGTCGCTCTGCCGCGCGCGCGCGGCATGGCCGACGACGACGCTGCCGTCTTCCATGTAGCGGACCACCGAGGGCAGCAGGTTGTAGCCATGCTCGTCCGGCAGCACGGTGGCAGAACCGCTGCGCACGGTCGCCACGAGGGAGTTGGTCGTGCCCAGGTCGATGCCGACCGCGAGGCGATGCTGGTGCGGAGCGGCCGACAGGCCGGGTTCGGAGATTTGCAGCAGAGCCATGAACGTTATGTCACCACAAAACGGGACGAGGACGACCGCTGGCGGCGGCACGCCGGATCAGTCCGGCGGCCTGCGGTCTCGTCACCCCTTGGGAATCATCGGAATCAGAACAGCAGCGCCTCGATGGCATCGCCGATTTCTTCATCGAGTTTTTCGAGAAAACGCAATTTTCGCACGAGCAGCGCCGCAGTTTCATTGTCTGCGTCGACATCCAGCGCCTGCCCGAGGCTGACGGTCAGCGCGTCGGTGTCGCGACGGACGTCGGCCGACAGGCGTTCCAGCTGGTCGACGTCGCGCGCGATCCGCGCGTCCGCCACGGCCTCGCGCCACTCCATCTGTGCCATCAGGAAGTCGACCGGCATCGCGGTGTTGGTTTCTTCCTGGGTATCGACACCCGCCAGCGACAGCAGATAGCGCGCGCGCAGCAGCGGGCGCTTCAGCACCTGGTAGGCTTCGTTCACGCGTGTCGCGTACTGCATGGCCAGACGCCGGTCGGCATCCGGCTTGTGCGCATGGCGGTCAGGGTGGACCTCGGCCTGCACGCGACGGTAGGCGGCTTCAAGTGCCGGCAGGTCGACGGCGAAGCGCTGGGGCAGGTCGAACAGGGAAAAGTGGGTCATCGGGCGGACAGTGCAGCAGAAATGAACAAGGCGCGCCTCCTCGCGGAGGGCGCGCCTGGCAAGCGGGGCTCAGACGTGGAAGCTCTCACCGCAACCACACTCGTTCTTCACGTTCGGGTTGTTGAACCTGAAGCCCTCGTTGAGGCCTTCCTTGACGAAATCGAGTTCGGTGCCGTCAAGGTAGGCCAGGCTCTTCGCATCGGTAAACACCTTGACGCCGTGGCTCTCGAACGTCAGGTCCGAACCGTCGACCGCGTCGACGAACTCGAGCTTGTAGGCCATGCCGGAGCAGCCGGAGGTTTTGACGCCCAGCCGCAGTCCGACACCCTTGCCACGCTTTTCGAGGTAGCGCTGGACGTGACGCGCCGCGCTTTCGGTCAGGGTAATCGACATCATGCGTCCCTTCTCAGTTTTCCGCGCCGTGCTTCTGCTTGTAGTCGGTCACGGCCGCCTTGATGGCGTCCTCGGCCAGAATCGAGCAGTGAATCTTGACCGGCGGCAGCGCCAATTCTTCGGCAATCGCGGTGTTCTTGATCGTCAGGGCTTCGTCGAGCGTCTTGCCCTTGACCCATTCGGTGACCAGCGAGCTGGAGGCGATGGCGGAACCGCAGCCGTAGGTCTTGAACTTCGCGTCCTCGATCACGCCGTCGGCACCGACCTTGATCTGCAGCTTCATCACGTCGCCACAGGCCGGTGCGCCGACCATGCCGGTCCCGATGGTGGTGTCGCCCTTTTCGAACGAACCGACGTTGCGGGGATTCTCGTAGTGGTCGATGACCTTGGAACTGTAAGACATTTCTCTACTCCTCGAAGCGAGGCCGATCCGCCCTGTTTCCGGTCGGGATCAGCCCGTCAGTCAATCAATGCGCGGCCCACTGGACGCTGTTCAGGTCGACGCCGTCCTTGAACATTTCCCACAGCGGCGACAGTTCGCGCAGCTTGCCGATCTTGTCGTGCAGCAGCTTCACGGCAAAGTCGATTTCCTCGACCGTGGTGAAGCGGCCGATGGTGAAGCGGATCGAGCTGTGCGCCAGTTCGTCGTTGCGGCCCAGGGCGCGCAAGACGTAGGACGGTTCCAGCGACGCCGACGTGCAGGCCGAACCCGACGACACGGCCAGGTCCTTGATCGCCATGATCAGGCTTTCGCCTTCGACGAAGTTGAAGCTGACGTTCAGGTTCTGGGCGACGCGGCGTTCGAGGTCACCGTTCAGGTAGACCTGTTCGATGTCGGACAGCCCGCTCCACAGCCGGTCGCGCAGCATGCGGATGCGTTCGTTCTCGGTGGCCATTTCCTCGCGGGCGATGCGGAATGCCTCGCCCATGCCGACGATCTGGTGCGTGGCCAGCGTGCCGGAGCGCATGCCGCGTTCGTGACCGCCGCCATGCATCTGCGCCTCGATGCGCACACGCGGCTTGCGGCGGACGTACAGCGCGCCGATGCCCTTCGGGCCATAGGTCTTGTGGGCGGAGAAGCTCATCAGGTCAACCTTGAGCTTTTCCAGATCGATCACGACCTTGCCGGTGGCCTGGGCGGCATCAACATGGAACAGCACGCCCTTTTCGCGGCACAGGTTGCCGATGGCATCCATGTCCTGAATCACGCCGATTTCGTTGTTGACCAGCATGACCGACACCAGGATGGTGTCCGGACGGATGGCGTCGCGCAGGCGGTCGAGGTCGAGCAGACCGTTGTCCTGCACGTCGAGATAGGTGACTTCAAAGCCCTGGCGCTCCAGCTCGCGCATGGTGTCCAGCACGGCCTTGTGTTCGGTCTTGACCGTGATCAGATGGCGGCCCCGGGTCTTGTAGAACTGGGCCGCGCCCTTGATGGCCAGGTTGTTGGACTCGGTCGCACCGGACGTCCAGACGATTTCCTTCGGATCACAGTTGACCAGCCGCGCGACTTCGGTACGGGCGTTTTCGACCGCCTCTTCCGCGACCCAGCCGAAGCTGTGGCTGCGCGATGCGGGGTTGCCGAATTTTTCGGTCAGGAACGGGATCATCGCCTCGGCGACACGCGGGTCGATCGGGGTGGTTGCCGAGTAGTCGAGATAGACGGGAAGCGAAAGTTGGCTCATCGATATGCTCCAGTTGCCAATGAGGTTCGTCAGGCTGCGGCGCGTGCGTCGCTGCGGCCGCGCCGCTCACGGGCGTCGACCAGCACATTTTGTCCGCACTGCGCGCGCTGCTGATCCACCAGGCTGCCGAGCGTAACGGCCTCGAGGTAGGCATAGATTGTGCGGTTGAGATCGGTCCACAGATCGTGGGTCATGCAGCGGTGGCTGTCGTGACAGTTTTCCTGCCCACCACAGGAGGTGGCGTCGAGCGGTTCGTCGACGGCGATGATGATGTTCGCGACGGAAATGTTGACTGCATCCCGGGCCAGACAGTAACCACCGCCCGGACCGCGCACGCTGTCCACCAGTTCGGCACGGCGCAACTTGCCGAACAACTGCTCGAGATAGGACAGGGAGATGCCCTGGCGCTCGCTGATGCCGGCGAGCGTGACCGGACCGTTGTGCTCGCGCAGCGCCAGATCCAGCATGGCGGTTACGGCGAAGCGGCCTTTGGTGGTCAATCGCATGTCGTTCTCCCTCATCGAATTTCGATGGTGAGAATACTAAAACCCGAGTGTTTTAGTCAACAATTTTATTGAGCCGGTCAGGGTCGAAATCGTCGCCGTTGCGGCCGGCGTTTCCGGTGTCGATACCGTGCTGTTCGAGCAGGGCGAGCAGCCGTTCCAGGCGCCGGTCGGTCAGTGCCGAATGGTCGATCAGCGCGTGCAGCGCCTTGACCACCGGATCGTTCATGTCGCCGCCGACCCCGTACTGGGCAAAGCGCGTGTCGGTGCTGCCGCCATCGCGCGACTCGACCAGTCTGGCCGGGATGCCGACGGCGGTCGCGCCAGCCGGCACGTCCTTCATGACGACAGCGTTCGAGCCGATACGCGCCTTGTCGTGCACGGTGATCGGCCCCAGCACCTTCGCGCCGGCGCCCACCACGACCCCGGCGCCGAGTGTCGGGTGGCGTTTGCCTTTCTGCCAGCTGGTGCCGCCCAGGGTGACGCCATGATACAGCGTGCAGTCATCGCCGACTTCTGCCGTTTCGCCGATCACGACGCCCATGCCGTGGTCGATGAACACCCGGCGGCCGATACGGGCGCCGGGATGGATCTCGATGCCGGTCAGCCAGCGCGACAGATGCGACACGAAGCGCCCGCTCCACTTGAAGCCGCGCTGCCACAGCCCGTGCGCCAGCCGGTGCAGTGTCAGGGCGTGGAAGCCGGGATAGCAGGTAAGCACTTCCCAGACGGTCCGCGCGGCGGGATCACGGTCGAACACGCAGCGGATATTTTCGCGCAGCCGGGAGAACATTGTCGGGTCCGGTGTCAAAGAAGGGACACCGCGAGTGTGGGCCACCCGCGGGCAAATGCAAACCGGTTCAGTGGCTGCCGTGGGTGACCGCGGCGATCAGGATCTTGCCGACCGACTCCAGTGCGGCGGCAAAGGCCTGGCTCTGGCTGTCGAAGGTCACCGAGGCGACGCTGTCGCCCTTGCCGGCGGCCCAGTTCACCACCGGCGCCAGGCACGCATACGGCACGCCCTTTTCCCGGGCCAGCGCGGCTTCCGGCATGCCGGTCATGCCGACCATGTCGGCACCGTCGCGTTCCAGCCGGCGGATTTCCGCCGCGGTTTCCAGTCGCGGCCCCTGGGTGCAGGCATACACGCCGCCATCATGGGCGTCGACGCCGGCGCTCTTTGCGGCCTGCAGCAGGCGCGCGCGCAGTCTGGCGTCATAGGGCAGTGTCAGGTCGGTGTGGACGACCGGGATGTCGGCGCCTTCGAAATAGGTGTGCGCGCGGCCCCAGGTGTAGTCGATGATCTGGTCCGGCACCGCGACGGTGCCCGGTGGCACGCCGGCGGAAATGCCGCCGACCGAGCCGACGGCGACGATGCCGCTCACGCCCTGCTCCGCCAGTGCCCAGATGTTGGCGCGGTAGTTGATCTCGTGCGGCGCCAGCGAATGTCCGTAGCCGTGGCGGGCGATGAACACGACCGGATGGCCGCCGATCAGGCCGAAGGTCAGCGGGCAGGACGGATCGCCGAACGGGGTGCGGACGATCTGGCGCTGGGTGGATTCGAAACCGGGCAGGCGGTACAGGCCGCTGCCGCCGATAATGGCGAGCATCACGTCTCCATGACGGAATGAGGATGGCGAAACATACCATTCGCTTCGCCATCCACCAACGGCCACGCGCCGCCGTGATCCGGAATTACAGTACGCCGTCCTTGCGCATGCGCTCGATCAGCACCCCGGCCAGCTTCGTGGTCAGCCCGGCCACGTCCTGCCCGGCGATGGTTTCGCTGGTGCCGCTCCAGATGACTTTTTCCTGTTTGAAGTCCCACAGCGTCGACTCGATGACCAGCACTTCATACTGGTCGACCTGCGGCGGCATCGATGCCCAGGCCGCGCCATACCAGCCATAGAAGCCGCCATAGCCCGGTCCCATGTAGCCGGGCGACACGCTGATGCGCTGATCGACGCGCAGCAGCCGGGTGACCAGGATCGCGTCGGAACCGGTCCGGGTGACCGTGTCGCGGATGTCGGCCCGCGACAGCTGCCCGCTTTCCGGCAGCAGCGCATAGCTGGTCGCGGCCGGGATGCCGGCATCGCGCAGGCTCCGGACAAAGCTGTCCTCGAAGATGCGGCGATGACTGTCGCTCTTGCTGATGCCGATCACCAGTATCTGCTTCGGTGCCGGTCCGCTGAAATCGGGGCTGCGCCAGACCGAGGTCAGTTGCGGCGTCGAGCAGGCGGTCAGTACGACGCAGGCGGCCACGGCCAGCCAACCGGCAATCCGGCGGCCTCCGGTGGAGAGGATCGACATGGCTTACTCCTGTGAGTGGGGGGAATGACTGTCGGCAGGGGTCGGGACGCTGTCCGGCGTCACGACAGGCGACACCAGGCCCTCATCGATCCATGCCTTCAGCAAGGTATAGGACACGGCCAGAATCACCGGACCGACAAACAGGCCGACGATGCCGAAGGCCAGCAGGCCGCCGATCACGCCGACCAGGATCAGCAGCAGCGGCAGGTCGGCGCCGCGCCGGATCAGGATGGGGCGCAGCACATTGTCCAGCGTGCCGACGATGCCGGTCCAGACCAGCAGCGACGTCGCCCACACCGGCTCGTTCTGCCAGTACAGCCATGCTACCGCGCCCAGCAGTGGCAGCGTCGGCCCGATCTGGGCGATGCACAGCAGCAGCATCAATACGGTCAGCAGACCGGCAAACGGCACGCCGGCAATCCAGACGCCGAGCCCGCCGAGCGCGGACTGGGTCAGCGCGGTGACGACGATGCCCAGCGCAACGGCGCGGATGGCCATGCCGGCCAGCAGCAGCGCATTCTCGCCCCGGGAGCCGGCCAGCCGGCGTGCAAAGCGCCGCAGGCCGCAGGCCGCCGCTTCGCCCCGGGCGTACAGGATGGCGGACACCGCCAGCGTCAGCAGCAGGTGGACGACCAGCATGCCGGCCGAGCCGGCGGCAGCCAGCCCCTGGTTGGCGATCAGCATCGCATACGGCTGCAGCCGGGCCAGCACGCCGCCGGAGCCGGCATCGGACAGGCGCTGCCACTCGCTGCCGACGGCGTTGCCGATCAGCGGCAGCTGTCCCACCCACGCCGGCGGCGCCGGCAGGGTGTAGGCGGGCAGTGCCTTGGCCCAGCCGGCGATCGCGTCGGCATGCTCGGCCACGATGGAAATCCCGGCGACGATGGGCAGCACCAGCAGCACCAGCATGATCAGCATCATGACCAGCACTGCCAGGCTGCGACGTCCCCACAGCCGGCGCTGCACCGACAGCAGGATGGGCCAGGTCGCGACGACCACCGTGGTCGCCCAGACCAGCGCGACCAGGAACGGACGCAGGACCCAGAGGCTGCCGGCAATCAGCAGACTGGTAATCAGGATGAGGAGCAGCGCGCGCGCCAGATCGTTGCGGGGAGAAACAGGGTTCACGGACGCTCCATGGCGCAGGGTCGAATGACTAGGATGCCCGGAGCCCGGGCAGAATGCGAGTGAGTATAGAACAGCGTTCCCTTGCCGGCGGCGGGCCAAACCCGCGCGGCAGGCGGATAATGCGCGCATGAACATCCATCTGGCCTTTGCCCGCCTTGTGCCGCCGGACGCTGATGCGGCGCCGCTCCCGCAGCGCGCCTCGCTGGCCGCCCGCGCGCTGCTGGCACGATTGCTGGCGGTAACGCACGGCATGGAGGTGCTGCCGGAGATCGTGCGCGAGGCCGGCGGCCGCCCCCGTTTCCGCGATGCCGCGCTGCCCGCCTTCAGCCTCAGCCACAGCCGCGACTGCATTGCGGTTGCCCTGGGCGGAACCGGGCCGGTCGGCCTCGATATCGAACTGCCGCGACCACGCACGCACATGGCCGACATGGCCGATGCGCTGTATTCGGCACCGGAGCGCGACTGGATGGCGTCAGGTCCGGCACTGGAACGCTTCTACCTGCTGTGGTGCATCCGCGAGGCGGCGCTGAAGGCGGGAGGGCACGGGCTGGCGGAGCTGTCCCGGGTCGAGGTCGATCCGGTCGCCGCCACGCTGCGCTATCCGCGCACGCCGCACGGCCAGGTGCTGGCCGGCCTGCATGACGGCTGCAGCTGGGCGCTGCATGTGCCGTGGCCGGCGCGGCTGCACTGGCGGGATGCGCAGGCCGCGCCGATCGGCAGTCCGCCGCTTGTCCTCCGGCTGGACTGCCTGCCGGCCGGATCAGGCGTCGGCCAGCTTGCGACAGATCAGTAGCGTGTGACCCTTGCCGAGGTCGTCGTATTCGTCCTCGACATGAAAGCCCGCCAGCCGCAGGCACTTCAGCATCACTTTCGAGTGATAGAAACGGCTGTTGCCATTGGCGAGGCAGGTAAAGTACAGCGATGTCGCATTGAGACTGAAGGCTGCCGCCTCGAAGCGCTGACGGTCCCAGAACAGCTCCATGATCGCCAGCCGGGCGTCCGGGCGCATACTGCGGCCGATCAGCTTGAGGATGTGGACGATCTCGTCCTCGCTGAAGCAGTCGAGGAACTGGCTCATCCACCACAGGTCGGCGTCGCCGGGCAGCTGTTCCGCCTTGAGAATGTCGACCGGCCAGCCGTCGATGCGGCCGGCCAGCCCCTCGCGTTCGATGTTGTCCTGCGCCAGGGCCAGTTGCTGCGGCAGATCCAGCAGCGTGACACGCACGTCCGGATCGTGGCGCGCACAGCGCAACGCCCACTTGCCGGTATTGCCGCCGACGTCATAGATATGCGCAGGCCGGTAGTGGAAGATTTTCGCCAGCGCCTCGCTGAACGCCTGATCGGAATAGAAGTGGTCGAATTCGAACCAGCTTTCGCGCGCCTCGTCGGGCAGTTCGCCGAGTGCCGGGTAGATGGTCGGCCAGTCGCCGAACACCTGCAGCCCGGACGGCTTGCCACTGCGGATGGCATCCAGCAGATGGCGCATCGCCTCGTAGCAGGTGTGCTGGGTGAAGTCCATGTTGGTCCGGGTCATCGGATCGTTCAGCAGGTAGTGACCGACCCGGGTCAGCCGGTAACGCGCCGACTTCAGGAACAGCACGCCACCGCTCAGTCCCATGTCCAGCAGCACCCCCACGGCATAGGGTGTCAGCCCGCTGTCGTCGACAAGGGTTTCCAGACTCGCGCCGTCGCGGTCATGCCGTTCCAGCGCGGCCAGCAGGCCGGTCTCGCGCAGGCACCAGACCGCCTGGAACAGAATCGGCGCAAAGGCGATCTTCTGCGCAGCCGATACGGCCTCCAGCGCGTTCAGTCGATCATGGTCATAAACGGTTTCCACCCTGTCTCCCTGTTGCGGTCCGGCCAGCCGGACCCGTCGTGCATAGATGATGCCGGCCCGCATCATGCGGGCCGGCGGACCACTCAGTTGGCCATCTTGCCGTAGCGGCCCTTCAGCGCCACGCCGGCGACCATGGCGCCGGCATGGCATTCATAAGTCGTGCTGCTGCGGGTTTCGTTTTTCTTGTAGTAGCTGACGATGTCGTACACCGCATTCGCCCCCAGTGACTTGGCCTTGTTCTGGAAAGCCATCAGCGCGGACAGCGCGGCCCAGCGGCAGGCGACGTCGTCGGCCTTGCCAAAGCCGTTGGTCTTGCGGTTGGACACGTCCTCACCCAGCTGCTCGGTAATGGCCGGGGTCTTCTGTCCGGCCAGGTAGAACTTGACCGAGCCGTCGAGCTTGTCCTTGGCTTCCGGCATGTTCAGCACGTCCTCGAACGGCAGGTGCAGCTCGGTGTCGCGGGCATGGGCCTGGCCGGCCAGCAGCAGGGCAAGCATCGAAAGCGCCAGTGTTTTTTTCATGATTCGTTCATCCTGTTGTCGATTGAAAAGCGGGTCAGTCGCAGCGGCGGAAGATCAGCGAGGTGTTGATGCCGCCGAAGGCAAAGTTGTTGCTCATGACCACGTCGGTTTCCAGCGCGCGCCCGTTCCCGGTCAGGTAGTCGAGCTCGGCACAGGCCGGATCGACGGCGTCGAGGTTCAGCGTCGGCGCAAACCAGCCGGCCCGCATCATCTCGATGGTCATCCAGGCTTCCAGCGCACCGCAGGCGCCGAGGGTGTGGCCCATATAGCTTTTCAGCGACGAGATCGGCATGCGGGCACCGAACACGTCCTGCGTGGCATGCGATTCGGCGACGTCGCCATGGTCGGTCGCCGTGCCGTGCGCGTTCACGTAGCCGATGTCGGCCGGCGCCAGGCCGGCGTCGTCAAGGGCCAGACGCATGGCAACCGCCATGGTGTCCGGGCGCGGCTGGGTCACGTGGCGGCCGTCGCTGTTGGTGCCATAGCCGATGATTTCCGCATAGGGCCGCGCGCCGCGCGCCAGCGCGTGCTCGCGCTCTTCCAGCACCAGCGTGCATGCGCCCTCGCCGAGCACCAGCCCGTCGCGGCGGGCATCGAACGGGCGCGGGGTCAGGGACGGCGTGTCGTTGTGGTCCGCGCTGGCGGCAAACAGGGTGTCGAACACCGCCGCCTCGGTCGCATCGAGTTCCTCGGCGCCGCCGGCGAGCATGGCGACCTGCTTGCCGGACTGGATCGCCTCGAAGGCATAGCCGATGCCCTGGCTGCCTGAGGTGCAGGCGCTGGAGGTGGTCACGATGCGGCCGGTAATGCCGAAGAACACGCCGATATTGACCGCTGCCGTATGCGACATCATCTTGATGTAGGTAGTTGCGCTGATGCCGGCGGTGGTCTTCTCGCTCATCACCGTGCCGAAATCGCCGATCGCGCCCGGCGAGCCGGCCGACGAGCCGTAGGAAATGCCCATGCGGCCCGAACTGACCAGCGGATCGCCATACAGGCCGGCATCACGCAGTGCCAGTTCGCTGGCACGGGTCGCCATCAGCGCCACCGGTCCCATGCTGCGGGTGCTCTTGCGGTGGTACAGCTCGGTCGGCAGGACATACGGCGCGACCGGCGCGCCGACCTGGGTGTTGAGCCCGGCATAATCGGCCCAGGCACTCATGCGCTGCACGGCGTTGCGGCCGGCGCGCAGGCGCGCATGCACCGTTTCCCAGTCATGGCCGAGCGGGCTGAGCGCACCGATGCCGGTAATCACTACGCGCTTCATCCGAGCAGCCCCCCGTTGACCGAAATGACCTGGCGGGTGATATAGGCGGCATCCTCGCCGAGCAGGAAGCGCACGGTGGCGGCGACCTCCTCCGGTTTGCCGACCCGGCGCGCCGGAATCATTTTCAGCGCTTCCTGCAGGATGTCGTCGTCGACCATCTCGGTGCCGATCAGGCCGGGTGCCACGCAGTTCACGGTGATGCCGCGGCTGGCCAGCTCGACCGCCAGCGCCTTGCTGGCGCCGATGATGCCGGCCTTGGCCGCGCTGTAGTTGACCTGGCCACGGTTGCCCATGATGCCGGACACCGACGACAGCGTGACGATGCGCCCCGGCTTGCGCGTCCGCACCATCGGCATGATCAGCGGGTTGAGCACGTTGTAGAACGCGTCGAGGTTGGTGTGAATCACCGCGTCCCAGTCTTCCGGCGGCATGGCCGGGAAGGCGTTGTCGCGGGCAATGCCGGCATTGCAGACCACGCCGTAGTAGCAGCCGTGCTGCCCGACATCGTCGAGCAGCGCCCGGGCAGTCTCTTCGCGCTGGCCGACGTCGAACTGCAGCACGCGCACGCGCCGGCCCAGCGCCGCAATCTGCGCCGCCACCTCATCGGCCTGCTCTCGCCGCTCGCGGCAGTGCAGGACGATATCGTAGCCATCCTGCGCCAGGCACAGCGCAATGGCGCGGCCGATGCCGCGGCTCGACCCGGTTATCAATACGGTCTTGTCAGTCATGTCCTGCTCCCCGCAATCCGGGTTCCACTCGCAAACTCGATGTCATGAATTGGGTAACAATAAAAATCGTCAAAAAAGCAGCCAGCCATCATACAGAAGCCTCTTTCAGTCCGCCCTGACGGCAACGGTGTCTTCGTCGGGGCCGTAGACTGTCAGTGTGGCGGTCGCGACCGTGTCGCCGCGCAGCTGCAGCGCGCACTCGAACTGGCCCAGCCCGTTGTCGGACTGGAAAATCCGGGTCGCCGTCACCTGCAGCGTGTCGCCGGCAAGGAAGCGCGGGCAGCGGCATTCATAGCGCCGCGTACCGAGCAGGAAGCCGATCCGGGGTGTCTCGCCGACGCCGCGCGCCTGCCAGCCGGCCCAGGCGGCGACTGCCTGCGCCATGTATTCCAGCCCGACCCAGCCGCCAACGCCATCGTCGCCGTGAAACAGGTCGTCGGCGCGAATGTCGACTTCCGCCAGCACGCTGTCGCCGTCGCACGTCAGCACCCGGCTCAACAGGCACATGCGACCGGCATGGACCACCAGTTCGGTCACCGGTATCCGGCTCGGATCGGTCATCAGGCTCTCCCCAGCAGCAGCACGGCATTGCTGCCGCCAAACGCAAATGAGTTACTCAGTATCCAGTCCGGCTGGCGACCGAGCCGGCCACCGGCCGGCACCAGGTTCAGCACCGGCAGCGCCGGGTCGGCCACGCCATCCCAGCACTGCGGCGGCAGTTCGCCCTGCGGGTTGTCGTGCAGCAGCAGCCAGCCGATGGCCGCTTCGATCGCCCCGGCCGCGCCGAGCGTATGCCCGGTCAGCGGCTTGGTCGAACTGGCCAGGGTGCCGGCGCCGAACAGGGTGCGGACCGCCAGGCTTTCCATCGCATCGTTCTGCACCGTCGCGGTGCCGTGCAGATTGATGTAGTCGACCTGGCCGGGTTCGATGCCGGCCCGCGCCAGCGCCTCGCGCATGGCGGCCAGCGCCCCGGCGGCGGACGGATCGGGGGCGGAGATGTGGTGCGCGTCGGACGATTCGCCCCAGCCGGCCAGCCGCACCCCGCCCGGCTCGCGGCTCATCAGGAACAGCGCCGCGCCCTCGCCGAGGTGAATGCCGCAGCGGTTGGCGCTCATCGGGTTGCAGCGTCCGGGGCTGACCGATTCCAGCGCAGTAAACCCGGCCAGGGTGAAGCCGCACAGGGTGTCGACGCCACCGGTAATGACCACGTCGCACAGCCCGGCGCGCAGCAGCCTGGCCGCACTGGCGATGGCTTTTGCACCGGACGAGCAGGCAGTGGACACCACCAGCGCCGGTCCGGCCAGCCCGAGCAGTCCGCTCAGCGCCAGCGCGGGCGAGCCCAGTTCCTGCATGGCGAAATCATAATCGGCCGGCAGGGCGCCGCCGGCATGAAACGCCCGCGCCGCCCGTTCGCTTTCGGCAATGCCCGAGGTGCTGCTGCCAAGCACGACGCCGATCCGCTCCGGTGCATGACGCGCCAGCGCGGCATCGACCGCCGGGCGGATCTGCGCCAGCGCGGCCAGCATCAGTGCGTTGTTGCGGCTGCGCCGGGCGGGCGGCAGCAAGGACAGGTCGGCGTCAGCCACCGTCACCCGTCCCAGCAACCGTGGCTGCCCCGGCGAATCGCATTCGTCCAGGCTGCCGGGCAGCGGCGTCCGGCCCAGCATGGCGTCGCGCAGCGCCGCCTTGCCGTTTCCGGCGGCGCAGACCACGCCCAGTTCGTTCAGGTAGACCGCGGCGCTCATGGCGCTTCCTCCGGCTGCAGGGCAGATTCGATGCGCAGCCGGTAGTGCTCGGCCACATTGTCCAGTTCGGCCGTGCCGATCCAGCGTGGCGCGCCGGCGGCATAGCGGATGTTCACCACGGCGCTGCCGTCCCGGCTGCGCAGCACGCGCGCCCGTTCCGACTCGTCCAGCGTCCAGCCCGGCGGCAGCGCCGCCTGCAGCGCGCTTGCCGGCCAGTACACCAGTTGCACGTCGCGCAGCACATGCGCGGCGTCGACTTCCATCGGCAGCAGCGGATGACGCTGGCTGCGCAGTGTCTTGCCGTCATAGTCGAGCGTCAGCACGCGCTGGTTCATGACGAAACCGGCCAGCCGGACCCGTGCCGGGTCCAGTTCCAGCAGCACGTCGATGCTCCTGCCGGTCGATGCCGCCTCGCCACCGTTGCGCGGCACTTTCAGCACCGTCAGGCGCTGGACCAGGGTCAGCGAACTGCCGAGCGTGGCCGGTGCCAGCTGCAGCGGCGGCACGGCCGCGACCGGCGCCGGCGAACGCGTGGCGCAGCCGGTCAGCAACAGCAGGCAGAGCACGCCGCAGCAGCCCCATCGGTTCACGCGCCTCATGGCGTCCTTTCTTTTTGCCGCGCCGGCCCCGAGCAGAACATCGGCGCCAGCAGCCAGGCCAGGCCGATCCCGAGCAGCATGGTCAGCCCGAAGGCGCGCAGCGCCGGGGTGTGCGACAGCGCCAGCAGGCCGAACGACAGCAGGGTGCACGCCGCCCCCAGGGTGACCGACAGGAACGGAGCGCCGGCATCAGGGTCGGGCTGCTCCTGCAGGAAAATGCCGTAGTCCACGCCCATGCCGAGGATCAGCAGCAGGGCCAGGACATTGAACAGTTGCAGCGGCTGGCCGAACAGGGCGAGCACGGCGAGGGTCAGCAGGCTGGCCAGGGCGGTCGGCAGCAGCGCCCGCCACGCCTTGCGGCCGAAGCGACGCCACAGTGCCGCCAGCACCAGCAGGTAACTCGCAAGAATGACGCCGCCCATGATCTGCCGGTACCGGCTCAGCACCGACGACACTTCCGCCACCTTGTCGACCCAGCGCACGCCGGGCAGTCCGTCGGCCAGTGCCGCCAGACGCGGCAGGCGATCGGGCGAGTCCACGCCGCGCAGCATGATCACGCTGGCGTAGCCGCCATCGAGCCGGCCCAGCCACAGCGGCCGCAGCGGTTCGGAGACCGGCGCGGCCAGCCAGCGCGCCAGGGTCATCAAGGGCACCGGGCCGGCAGTGCGGGCGGCGGCCGGGGTTTCTCCCAGTCGCTGCGTGGCCAGCGCGATGACCCCGCCGTCGCCATCCAGCGTCCGGCGCAGCAGCGCCACACTGGCGCGCTGGCGGGCCGCCGACGGCACCCAGTCGGAGACCGCCTGATAGCCGCGTATCCAGCGTGCGCCGACCAGCGCGTCCAGCCGGGCCTTCAAGGCTTCTTCCCGGGCCAGCACCTGGTCCGGCGTGGCCCCGCGCACCAGGTAGAACTGGGCCGGGCTCGGCAGGTCGAGCAGGCGGGAAATGGCCAGTTGCTGTTCGATCAGCGTCGCCGGCGAGCTCTGCAGCAGGCGGATGTCGTCATTCGCCTGCAGGCGCCAGCCGCCCCCCAGCAACAGGCCGGCCAGCAGCAGCGCCAGCAGCAGTGTCGCCCGGTTGCGACCGACGCGCGGCCAGTAGCGGCGCGCACGACCGATGGCAGCGGACAGCGGCGTCACCGACATGTAACCGCGTTCAAGGAACGGGAACCACAGCATGACGGTCAGGAACGAGGCCAGCAGGCCAACGGCGGAAAACACCGCCATCTGCTTGAGGCCGGGAAATGGCGTCAGCGCCAGCGCCAGATAGCCGATCAGCGTGGTCAGCAGCGCCAGCCCCATCACCGGCGCCTGCTCGCGCACCATGCGCCAGCGTGAGGCCGGCGGCTGGCCGAGCCGGCCGGCAAAATAGTTGGTGCCGTAGTTTTCAGCCACGCCGACCAGGCTGGCGCCGAATACCAGTGTCAGCAGATGCAGCCGGCCAAACAGTGCGGCAGTGACCGAGATGGCAGCCAGCAGGCCGACGCCGATGGCCAGGGTCACCAGCACCCGCGGCCGCAGCGCGCTGAAGGCGAACACGGTCAGCAGGATGATGCCGGCCAGCGAGCCGAAACCGATGGTGTGCACTTCTCGCTCGGCCTGGCTGGCCGCCGCCGCCGCATGCAGCGGGACGCCGGCGCTGAGCACGCGCACGCCGGGCGCGGCCTGCTGCGCGGCCTGCGCAGCGCGTTCCAGCCACGGCATCAGCGCTTGCTGGGCGGAGATCGAGAACGCCGGCCCCTGCTGCTCCAGCATCAGGACCGCATGGGCGCGACCGTCCACCTGCAGCGACAGCCGGCCGTCGGCCGGCCGCACCCGGCTGTCGGCCGCACGCTCGGTCAGCCAGTCGCCATACAGGTTCAGCGGGTCCTCGATCCACGGCCCCAGCCGCGGCATGCCGACCGGGCGGTACAGCGCGGCGACGGCATCGTCGGCCAGCGCCTGCGGCGACCGGCTCGCCAGCCGCTCCGCCTGGCGCGCACTGAGCAGGGCCTGCCGGTACGGCGCAAAGAACGACAGCCAGTCGTCGGCCATCCGGTCGCTGACCCGGTATTGCAGCGCCAGCGGCAGGCGCGCCGAGGCCAGCACGGCCGCATAGGCATCGCCGGCGCGGCGGGCGTCAGCCCAGTCGTCAGCGCCGACCAGCACCACGATGCGCCGGGTGGCCGCATCGGCCAGGCGACGGGTGGCCTGCTGCACGGCCGGGTCGCGCTGGTCCTGCGGCAGCATCGCCAGCACGTCGGTGTCCAGTTGCAGCCGGTCGCCGGTCCACAGCCACAGATTGTGCCCGGCGACCAGCGCGACCAGCAGCAGCCAGAGCAGCGCCAGCCGGCGCATCAGCGGGGAGGCGGCGTCAGTCAAACCGGGCGGCCTCTTCGGCAGTCAGCGCGGGCGGCGTGCTGCGCAGCGCGGAGAACTGGATATGCGTGCTGTCGCCATTGCTTTCGTCGATGGTGATCTGGCGCACGTAGCGGTCACCGGACAGGTCTACCCGGCGCATGCTCTTCGCCAGTGCCGCATGGCGCGGCGTCAATGTCAGCGACCACGACTTGCCGGACAGCTTGCCGTCGATGGTGAAGTATTCCTTCAGCGCCAGCACATCGCCGCCGAGCAGCGAGAACATCAGGTTGTTGATGACCCGCACCGACGGTTCGCGGCCGGCGTCGAGCTGGAAGGCAACGCGGCCATCCTGGGTCGCCACGATTTCATTGCGCGTCATGCGCAGCTCGCCGGCGAAGGGTTTGCGGGTGTGCCACAGCACCCCGCGCTCGCGCGAGACCAGGAAATCCCCGTTCGACGCCAGCGGCTTCCGGAAGCCGGCCACCGACTTGCTCTGGGTGAAATCCCCGCGCAGCAGCGCCGGTTGCGCGAGTCGTTCGCGTACGCCGGCCACCAGATCGGCGGCCTGGGCCGCACCGACCGCCAGCCACAGGGCCAGGCCCAGCCACAGCCGTCTCATGCCACCTCCACGCCGAGTTTTTCCCACAATACCGGCGGGCAGACGTAGCACATCTCCCCGCTGTCGAGACCGACCGCCACCTGGATGGTCCAGGCCTCGTTCAGCTTTTCGCCGCTGTCGGCATCGGTCATCCGGTAGTCGATCTTCAGCCGGTTTTCCCATTCGACAATGCGGGCACGCAGCCGCACGCGCTGGCCGTATACCAGCGGCCGGACGTACTTGAGCCGCATGTCCACCACCGGCCATGCATAGCCGGACGCCCGCATCTGCGGGTAGTCGTAGTCGAAGCGCGCCAGCAGCGCGCAGCGGGCGATTTCGAGGTAGCGGACGTAGTTGCCATGCCAGACCACTTCCATCGGGTCGAGGTCATGGAAGGCCGGCGTCAGTTCGATCTCGTGACTCAGCTCAGTCGTCATACAGGCTCCAGGCTTCGGCGCGGATCGCCGTCAGCAGCGATTGCAGTTCTCCGTCCAGCGCGCGGTCCTCGACGATCAGCGGGATGCGCGCGGCCAGATCGTCCAGCGTGGCGGCCAGTACCGGGCTGAGGTCGGGGTCGTGCCGCAGCCGCAGCGCCACGCCCTGGCGGGCGCAGATCAGCATGGCGGCCAGCACCTGTTCGGACAGTTCCAGCACCCGCAGGCAGTCGCGGGCGGCGATGGTGCCCATGCTGACCTTGTCCTGGTTGTGGCACTCGGTCGAACGCGAGAACACCGAAGCCGGCATGGTCTGTTTCAGCGCTTCGGCGGTCCATGCCGACACGCTGATCTGCAGCGCCTTCAGGCCATGACTGATGGCGGCGCGCGGTCCGGTCGCCGCACTCAGGTTGCCGGGCAGGCCCTGGTTGTAGCGGGTGTCGACCAGCAGGGCCATCTGCCGGTCCAGCAGGTCGGCGACATTGGCCACCGCATTTTTCAGCCCGTCCATGGCAAAGGCGATATGCCCGCCATAGAAGTGGCCACCATGCAGCACCTTGCCGTGGTCAACGTCGATGATCGGGTTGTCGTTGGCGCTGTTCAGCTCGTTCTCGATCATCATGCGGAAGAACGGCAGCGCCTCTTCCAGCACGCCGATCACATGCGGCGCGCAGCGCAGCGAGTAGCGGTCCTGCAGCCGGCGTTCATTGCGCGCCGGCCGGTCGCTGGCCAGGTCGGCACGCAGGCGGGCGGCGGTCAGTTGCGGTCCGGCGTGCGGTTTGACGGCAAACAGCGCCTGATCGAAGTGGTAGGCGTTGCCGGCAGCGGCAAAGACATTCAGCGCGGTGATGCGGGTCGCCAGCCGGGACAGGTAGTCGGCGCGGCGCCAGGCGAGGCAGGCCAGCGCCGTCATCACCGCGGTGCCGTTCATGATCGCCAGTCCTTCCTTCGGCCGCAGCGTCAGCGGCGCGACGCCGATCGCGGCCAGCGCGTCGGCGGCGGCGCACGGCTCGCCACGGAACCAGACCTGCCGCTCGCCGCACAGCACCGCGGCCAGGTAGGACAGTGGTGTCAGATCGCCACTGGCGCCGACCGAACCTTCGGCCGGAATCATCGGCAGCACGTCATGGCGGAGCAGGGTTTCGATCTGTGCCAGCAGGGCCACGCTGACGCCGGACGCGCCCTGCGACAGCGATGCCAGTCGCGTCGCCAGTACGGCACGGGTTTCTTCCGGGGTCAGGAAACGCCCGGCGCCGCAGCCGTGATAGGTGTACAGCCGCGATGGCAGCTCGGCCACCAGCTCCGGCGGCACGGCGACGGTGCACGAGTCGCCATAACCGGTGGTGACGCCGTAGACCACGCCGTCCTCGGCCAGCAGGCGGTCAAGGAAATCGGCGCCGGCGGCGATGCGCTGGCGGAACGCCGGGGCAGGCGACAGCACGGCCGCGCGCTCGCGGCGACTGATGGCGACAATGTCTTCCAGGGTCAGGCGGCTGCCGTCGAAGCAGACGGCGTTATCAGGTTGATCGGACAGCATGGGGCAAGGCTTTCTGTTCCCAGAACGGGAAAAAATTGAACCAGTCATAAGGCGATGCCGCCAGCAGCGCGCCCAGCCGTCCGGCATAGCGCGATGCCTGTGCGGCCAGCGCCTGCTGGCGCTGCTGGCGTGGCAGCACGACGCGCCCGGCCAGCAATTCGAAATGCAGGGCATAGCCCTCGCCGTCGTGCAGGCAGCCCAGCAGGTACAGCGGGCACTTGAACAGCGAGGCCAGCAGATACGGACCGACCGGGAAGGCGGCGTCATGGCCGAGGAACGGGACGGTCACGGTCTGGCCGGAGCCGACCGGCACCCGGTCCCCGGCAATGACCACGTATTCGCCGGCCTCGACCCGCTCCGCGAGCATGACGGCCGTGGCCGGGCCCAGTTCGCTCACTTCGAGCAGGGTCAGCGCGGTATCGGGATTCAGTCGCCGCAGCACCCGGTTGAACTGTTCGGCATGGCGGGTATGCACCAGCACGGTCAGTTTCAGGGTCTCGGTCCGCTCGGCCAGCGCACGGCACAGCTCCAGGCAGCCGACATGCGCGGTGACAATGACGCCGCCCTGCCCGGCACGGATCGCGGCCAGGATCGGTTCGGCACCGAGGGTGCGCACGCGCTGCAGCGGGTAGCGGCCGGCAACGGCCAGCAGCTTGTCGAGCAGGGTGTCGGCAAAGGTCAGCAGATGGGAAAAGGTGTCGCGGCGGCGGGCCGGCCGGCCGAGGGCACCGGTTGCCGCCTGCAGCCGGTCCAGATACTGGCGCGACTGCGCACGCACATCGGGACGCCCCAGCCAGTAGGCGAGCACGACCGGGTACAGGCAACAGCGGAACAGCCGCCGGCCGAGCAGGCGCTCGATGCCGTACAGCAGCCAGATGCCGGCGACGAACGTGTTCTCGCCCAGCTCGGCCCAGTGCGCGCCGCGTTCGCTCATCGGCGCAGTCTCCGCCACAGCAGCAGCGGCGCGCGCAGCAGCATGCCGGCGAACAGCCCGGCATGCAGCCGGGAAATCAGCACGTTGTCGCGCAGTACCCGAAAGTGCGACACGCCGTCTTCCGGATAGCGCACCCGTGTCGGCAGACTGACGATGCGCAGCCCGCGCCAGACCAGACGCACCAGGATCTCGATGTCGAAATCCATGCGCCGTCCAAGCCGGACCGTATCCAGCAGCGCCAGCACCGGCGCCAGCGGATAGACGCGATAGCCGCACATCGAGTCGCGGATTTCCAGCGACAGGGTGTTGATCCACACCCATACATGGGTCGCGTAACGGCCATACAGCCGTCCGGCCGGCACCGAGGCGTCGTAGACCGGGCAGCCGCAGATCACCCGCTGCGGATACTGTTCGGCCAGCGCCAGGAAACGCGGAATGTCATCGGTGTCATGCTGGCCATCGGCATCGATCTGCAACGCCTGCCGGTGGCCCAGGCGTGCGGCCTCGCGCAGGCCGGCCATGACCGCCCCGCCCTTGCCCTGGTTGCTCGCCAGCCGCAGCAGGTGAACGCCGTCGGGGTCGGCGGCGGCCAGCGCATCCAGCGCGGCGGCGCAGGCGGCGTCGCTGCCGTCGTCGACCAGCACGCAGAACAGGCCATGACGGCGCACGCCGGCCAGCACCTGGCGTACGGCATCGCCATGGTTGTAAACCGGGATCACGGCGCAGACCGTCATGCCGTCTCTCCAAAAAGGATCCGCCCGCCGGCATGCCGGCCGGCATCCGAGTCGAAGGCGAAGGTCAGCGAGCCCCGCGCCGCATCGAAGTCCAGCGTCAGCGTCAGCACGCTGTCAGGCACGATCACCTGCTGGAACTTCAGCACTTCCAGCCGCTGCACGGTCGCCGGCAGCGGAAACAGCTCGCGGCCGAAACGGATCGCCCACTCGATCTGGGCGATGCCGGGCAGGATGGGCCGGCCGGGGAAATGGCCGTCGAAGTACGGGAGGCCGGCCCCGGCGCGCAGCCACAGCCGGACGGACTGCGCCTCGCGCGCCAGCAGGCACACGTCGGGCCGGCGCGGGTCGAACCAGCGCGTCAGCGCCGCCTGGGTGATCTTGCCCTGGCTGTCGGCCGGCAGCGCCCAGCCGTAACGCCAGTGGCGCGGCAGCACGCTGGCTTCCACATCGCACGCCAGCCACTGCCGCAGCCGGCGACCGAAGGCGCCGCGCCCGTCGGCAACCAGCGCCGCGCGACCGGCGGCACTCGGCACGGCGGCGACGCCGAGCCGTTGCCGCGCGCCGTCCAGCGGCAGCACGCGCACTTCGTCGAGCAGGCCGGACGCCAGCAGCCGCTGTTCCATCGCCGTCAGCGAGACGCGCTTTTCCTCGATCTTGACGATGCGGTCCTGACGGCCCAGCAGCAGGAAACCGTCGCCATGCGGCCGGGCATGGTCGGCGGAGCGGAACCAGTCGTCATCGGGCAGGTTCGGCGAACGCACCCACAGGGTGTCCTCGTAACGCAGCGTGACCGCCGGGAACGGCAGCCAGCCGGTGGCGTCGTCGCGTTCGCGCTGACGCCAGGCGATGCCGCCGGTTTCCGAGCTGCCGTAGACCTCGATCGGCGCCTGGCCCAGCAGTTCACGGCACACCGGCACGGCGTCGTCCGGCAGCGGACCGCCGGACGAGAACACCGCCCGCAGGCCGCGCGTGGCTGTTGCCCAGTCCAGCCCGGACGGCAGCCGCTTCAGGTGCGCCGGGCTGGCGACCAGCACTGCCGGCTGGCCAGCCAGGGCGGCCACGATGTCCTCCGGATACGCATGCCGGGCGGCAATGAACGGGCGACCGCTGGTCAGCGGCCACAGAATGCGGAACAGCAGGCCGTAGATATGCTGGTGCGAAACGGTAGCAAATACCGGTGCCTCACCCAGCAGCCCGTCCCAGCAGGCGGCCAGCGTGCCCACTTCGGCCATCATCTGCCGCAGGCACTTGCCGATGGCGGCCGGTACCCCGGTGGAACCGGAGGTATGGATCACCAGCGCGGAAAAATCAGGGTCCAGCGGCTGCCAGTCCGGTGTGGCGGCCCCGCTCAGCGGCGTCAGCGGCAGACAATCGGCCGGCAGATCGCCGGCAAAGCGGTCGACCTCGTCGCGCAGTCGGGCCAGCGTGCCCGGCTGCGCATCGGCCGGCAGCACCACGGTCTTGCCGGCATGCCAGGCACCGAGCAGTGCGCAGGCGAAGTCGAAGCTGTCGTTGAAGTACAGCGCCACGGTCGGACCGGGCTCGGCGGCAAAGGCCGCGTGCCAGTCTGTGCAGCCACGCAGCAGGGCGGCGTAGTCGAGCCGGGCGCCATCGCGCCAGGCGACCGTGCTGTCCGCGGCGCGGCCGCGCGTCAGCAGGGTATCGAGTGTCAGGCGTTCAGGCATGGTTCCTCCCTGCCCTGACCCGCCGCCGCACCAGCCATTCACCGGCGAACAGCACGCCCATCAGCAGGTAGGAGATCAGGCCGTTGTACAGCGCCCAGGTGGCGGCATCGCCCCACAAGGCGGTCAGCAGCGAGAGGCTGCCGTTGAACAGAAAAAATCCGCACCAGACCTGGGTGACCTTGCGGGTGTAGCCGACGGCCTCGGGCGGAAAATCCGGTTCCATCCGTCGCGCCAGGCGCTCGATCACGCTTTGCGGGCTGTACAGGCTGGCCGCGAACACCGCCAGCAGCACGGCATTGATCAGCAGCGGATACAGTTTCAGCGGCCAGGCCGCGTTGGCCAGCAGGCCGGCCACGGCCAGCACCAGCGTGCCGGCGGCCACCACCAGCCAGACCCGGTCGCGTTGCCGCCAGGCGCGCAGCAGCGCCACCGCCACCAGCGGCACGGCCAGCCAGCGCGGCTCGACCAGTCCGAGACCGAAATAGACGATCAGCGGGTAGGCGAGCAACAGCAACGACGCGAGCAGCGTGGTCATGGGCGCTTCAGCTCGGGTCCGGCGCGTGCATCAGGGTGTGCAGCGCGTCGACGACATCCTGCAGCGTACGGACCGACTTGAAGGTTTCCGGGTGCAGGCGCTTGCCGACCAGCGGGCGCAATTTCACGATCAGGTCGACCGCGTCGATGCTGTCGATGTCGAGGTCTTCCTTCAGCCGGGCTTCCGGCCGGATGCGCTCGGCATCGATTTCAAAACATTCCTGCAGGGTGGCCGACAGGCGGTCGAAAATGTCCTGTTTGTTCATTCTGTTCTCTCTGGCTGGCGGCGAAACGGGGAACGCCGCACGGGTTGCTGTCAGGTCGGGGGCGCCATCAGCGCTGGCGGCTCGCCGCGACGAAGGAAGCCAGGGCGCGCACGCTGGCGAAATGGCGGCGGGTTTCTTCCGCTTCGGCCGACAGGCTGACGCCATAGCGCTTCTGCAGCACCAGCCCCAGTTCCAGCGCGTCGATGGAGTCGAGGCCGAGGCCGTCGACGAACAGCGCCGCTTCCGGGTCGATGTCGTCCGGGGTCACGTCTTCGAGATTCAGGGAATCGATGACAAGCTGTTTGATTTCCAGCTCAAGGGATTGCATGGATCGGGATCTCCGTCGAAAAGTAATGGCTCAGATAGCGGGTCAGTTGCCGTACGGCCAGCGCTTCGCTGCCGTCGGCTTCCAGAAAGGGCGCGACTTCGATGTCGTCACGGACATCGAAGGAAAAATCGATGATGCGCGGCGGCACCTTCCACCATGGCAGTTCCTTGCTCAGCGCGGGCGGCGAGCAGCGAATATGCACGGGTGTCATGTCGCAGCGTCCGCGAATGGCGATATTGGCCGCGCCGCGCTGCAGTTGCAGCGGCCGGCCGGGGGTGGTGCGCGTGCCTTCGGGGAAGATGATCAGATTGTTGCCTGCCCGCAGCGACGCGATGCAGTCGTCGATCACGCCGACGCCGGAATCGTTGCAGATGTAGCTGGCGGCCCGGACCGGGCCGCGGGTGAACGGATTGCGCGCCAGCCCGGCCTTCACCACGCAGTCGGCGTTCGGCACCATGGCGATCAGGAAAACCACGTCGATCAGGCTCGGGTGATTGGCCAGAATCAGCTGTCCGCCGCGCGCCAGCCGCTCCTGCCCGCTGATCCGGTAACGCAGCAGACCGAGCCCGCACATGATGTCGACGAACAGGCGGAACGAATGGTGGATGGCCAGCCGCGCCCGCCGCGTGCGGCGCACCGGATCGCGATCCAGCCACTGCAACAGCGGAAAGTACGCCAGCCACAGCAGCAGGCCGCCGAGGCCGAAGACGGAAAAGGCCAGCCCGGTTGCCAGCAGGCGCCAGGCGCGACCGGCGCGTTCAGTCATGCCGGCACCATTGCCATTGCCGCACCCCGACCCGGCGGGTATAGGCCGGCCGGTCCGACAGCAGAAAGGCCAGCGCGGCCAGATCCGGCGGCAGCACGCCGTCGGCCAC
The DNA here is from genome assembly GCF_000620105.1 of Microvirgula aerodenitrificans DSM 15089. NCBI lineage: Bacteria > Pseudomonadati > Pseudomonadota > Betaproteobacteria > Neisseriales > Aquaspirillaceae > Microvirgula > Microvirgula aerodenitrificans. The sequence continues at coordinate 28,593 of NZ_JHVK01000013.1, forward strand.
GCACTCCCGGCCGGCCTCGCCGGTACAGAGGCTCAGCCCGCCCGTGTCGGTGGCCTCCAGCCGACAGGCCCAGCCGCGCGGAAAGGTGACCCGGTCGGCAAATGCCTGGTAGCGCGCCGGCAGCGGCTCGTCATACACCACGACCATGACCGCCGGCGCCCCGTCGGCCAGCAGGCCGCCGGCTTCGACAAAGGCGGCTTCGACGGTTTCGTCACCGGCGGCGATCGCCGAGTACGGCTGGACATCGTGACGGGCAATCGAGTACAGCGCACCGATGGCATTGTGAACCGACAGACTGAACGACGCCGGTGACACCTGGCCCTCGCTGACCAGCGAGTCGAGCAGGGTCAGCGAGCGGCCGACTTCGCCATGGCGCGACGCAAGCACGACCGGGCAGGCATCGTCGTCGGCCTGGCACGTGTAGGCGGTTTCCAGCGCGACCCGGCCCAGCGGATCGAGCCGTCGGCGCATCATCGCCGGCATCGCTGCCAGCGCCGGCTTGCCATCGACCGGCAGCGGAAACGGCGCCGCCAGCCAGCGCAGCCAGCTCTCGCTGTCCGTCAGGCCGGGCGCCCATGCGGCCCAACGCACCATTTTCCACCTCACCGCCATCACCAGTCGTTCCGTTTTCTCATGCGTGCCCGGCACGGATTCCGGGGAAATCCGCGCAATTCTTTTGGCATATAAAATATGGCGGACATTTTAATCCATGCCGCGCATAAAGCCCATAAATGGCGCGATGATGGCCGTCAGTACGTTGTTTCCGCCCAACGCCGGCGGGTATGGCAGCGAGGAATTCTGAACGTTATTGGCGCATTTCCCGCAGCGGCCAATTAACTAACGATTAATTCCAAAATAGAGAAATTCTGAATCTGGGTTCAACCCTGTGACCCGCGCTCGCGCACCGACAACAGGCCGGCACGGATCAGCCGGGCGCGGGTGACGCTGCGGCTGAGGCCGAGCAAGCGGGCGGTATGGACCTGGTTGTCCTGGCTGCGTGCATAGGCAAAACGCAGGATCGCCGTCTCGATTTCTTCGAACAGCCCCTCCCGTCGGTCCTCGGCGCACAGGGCATCAAAGGCCTGCTCCAGCAGCGCCATTCCGGTCGAAGGCGCCATGGGCGGCAGCGCGACGGGGACCGCTTCGGTCGCCGCTGGCGCAGACAGGCTGTCCAGGCGGGTCAGTTGCAGGTCATCGGGGCGGATCTCGCCGTCGCGACACACCAGCAGGGTGTGATGGATGACGTTTTCCAGTTCGCGGATATTGCCGGGCCACGCATGCCGGCGCAGCTTGTCCTCGGCGCGGGCATCGATGCGGATGCGCTCGTAACCGAGCCGCGACTGGTACAGGCGGATAAAGAAGTGCGCCAGCGGCAGGATGTCGCCCGGCCGGTCACGCAGCGGCGGCAGTTCGAGCCTGACCACGTTCAGCCGGTAGAACAGGTCTTCCCGGAAGCGGCCGGCGGCGATGGCCTGTTCCAGCTGGACATTGGTCGCCGCCACAATGCGCACGTCGATCGGCACCGGCTTGCGCGCGCCAAGCCGCACCACTTCGCGCTCCTGCAGCACGCGCAGCAGCTTGACCTGGATCGCCAGCGGCAGGTCGCCGATCTCGTCGAGAAACAGGGTGCCGCCATTCGCAGCCTCGAACCAGCCTTCCCTGGCGGCAAAGGCGCCGGTAAAGGCCCCCTTCTCGTTGCCGAACAATTCGGCTTCAACCAGGTTTTCCGAAAAAGCACCGCAGTTCACCGCCACGAACGGTCCGTCAGCGCGCACGCTGAGCGCGTGCACGTGACGGGCGATCAGTTCCTTGCCGGTTCCGGTTTCGCCCATGATCAGCACACTGGCATCGCTGGGCGCCACCCGGCGGATGCGCGACAGCAGCGCCCGCGACGCCGGGTCCTCGAACACCTGCGCGGTCGCGCGGATCGAGGTGGCCAGCGCCTGGGCATTGGGAAGTGTCAGCAGCGTCATCGGCGGGGCGACCCCGGCTGCGGGTGCAGGACAGACAGGATGGGCAGGGACATCAGGAATAAAAGGATGGCGCGGGCGGCTGCTGGTTCAGCGCCCAGTCTCCGAGTTCGCGGAGCTTGTAGTCTACGGGATCGTGCAGGGTCTGCGTTCGCAGATTGCGCCAGTGGCGATCCAGCCGCAGTGCGGCATGGGTGGCACGCGCGCCGGTGACTTCGAACAGCCGGGTGCAGACATCCAGCCCGATCCGCGTCGCCGCCACCTTGGCACTGGCGATGCTGACCGCCAGCCGGCCGCGCTCGTCCGCCGTCAGGGCGTCGCCGCACGCCCAGGCATCGTCCAGCATCCGCGCCGCACGTTCGACCAGTGCGCGCACGCTTTCCAGGCCAAGCCAGAACTCGCCGTAGTGATTGAGCACGTACGGGTCTTCGCCAACCGTCGCCGCCGCGGAGCGATGCCATGGTCGCGCCTCGTGCAGCGAGAAATGCCGCGCCTCGTCGAATGCGCCCTCGGCGATGCCGAGATAGACGCAGGTCAGGGTCAGTTGGGCAATCAGCGGCCGCAGGCACGAGAACGGCGTGGTCAGCGGACCGGGGTCGGCCAGGATCTCGCTGTTCTCCACCCTCACCTGCTCGAACTGCACCGTGCCGCTGTCGGTCTGGCGCTGGCCGATGCTGTCCCAGTCATCCAGCAGGGTGATGCCGCTGCGCGCGGTCGGCACGGCGGCAATCAGCAGCCGCTGGTCATCGGCATGCCGCGCCGACACGATCAGCATTTCCGAGTCCAGTGCGCCGGAGCAGAAGCGCTTCTGCCCGGCAAACAGGTAGTGGCCCGGCCGCGGCCGGGCCTGGGTGCGCGGATCGAGCGGGTTCAGCGCATTGCCCCAGAACCACTGCCGCCGCGCGGTATGCTCGAACCACGGCTGCCACTGCGCCGGCCCGGCGAACAGGCGCACGGTCGCCAGCATCAGATGCTGGAAACCGAACACATGGGCGATCGACGCATCGACGCGGGCAAAGCGGCGCACGATGGTCAGCATCTCGCTCCAGCTGGCCCCCAGCCCGCCGAACTCGCGCGGGATGGCCAGCGTCAGCAGCCCGCTGCGCCGCAATGCATCGCGCTCGGCCTTCGGTGTGCCACCCGCCTGGTCGCGCGCCACGGCCGTGGCGGCGAAGCGCTGCGCCAGTTCATCGGCAATGGCGAAGATATCGTCGTGACGCGGGCGGGCACGCCCGGCGATCGGCGGGGCCAGGGTATTCAGCATCGGCGTCTCCGTCAGGCTGCAGGGCGTTCGCGCATCGGCACGATGTCGTTGGCAATCATTTCCCCGAACGGGCCGGTCAGGTTGCCGCTGCTGGCCACGCGCTCACGCAGCCCCAGCGGCAGCAGCGGAAACACCAGCTCGGCGAAGCGGTACGCTTCCTCCAGGTGCGGGTAACCGGAGAAAATGAAGCTGTCGATGCCGAGCGCCGCGTATTCGAGAATGCGTGCCGCCACGGTTTCCGGATCGCCGACCAGCGCCGTGCCGGCACCGCCGCGGACCAGACCGACGCCGGCCCACAGGTTCGGCGCAATTTCCAGCTGGTCGCGGCGGCCGCCATGCAGTTGCGACATGCGCCGCTGCCCTTCCGAATCGAAGCGCGAGAACGACTGCTGTGCGGCGGCGATCGTCTCGTCCGACACCTGCTCGATCAGCTTGTCGGCAGCGGCCCAGGCTTCGGCGGCCGTCTCGCGCACAATGACGTGCAGGCGGATGCCGAAGCGCACCTCGCGCCCGAGCCGCCGGGCGCGGGCGCGCACGTCGGCGATTTTCTCCGCCACCGCCTGCGGCGGCTCACCCCAGCTCAGGTACACGTCGACCTGCTCGGCGGCCAGGTCGTGCGCCGCATCCGACGAGCCGCCAAAGTACAGCGGCGGGTACGGCTGCTGCAGCGGCGGGTACAGCGCCCTGGCCTTTCTGACTTTCAGGTATTCCCCGTCATAGTCGACGCTTTCGCCCTGCAGCACGCGGCGCCAGATATGCAGGAATTCGCGCGCGGCCGCATAGCGCTGGCCATGGTCGAGAAACACGCCGTCGCCCTGCGCTTCGTCAGGATCGCCGCCGGTCACGACATTGATCAGCAGCCGGCCACCGGACAGCCGGTCCAGCGTCGCCGCCATCCGCGCCGAAACCGTCGGCGAAATGATGCCGGGCCGGACGGCGACCAGATAACGCAGTTGCCGGGTCAGCGGCGCCAGTGCGGACGCCACCACCCAGGCATCCTCGCACGAGCGCCCGGTCGGGATCAGCACGCCGTAATAGCCCAGTTCGTCGGCTGCCTGGGCAATCTGTTTCAGATAGGCCAGCGTCACCGGGCGGGCGCCGTGCGACGTGCCCAGATAGTGGCCGTCGCCGTGGGTCGGTAAAAACCAGAAAACCTGCATGGTCGCTTTCTGTATCGGGGGAGTCGGGAACAAGGGTGAGGTCATTCAGGCCGCCAGCAGCTCGGCCGCCCCCCGGGCCTGCCTGGCCCGCAGCAGCGGCAGGGCCCGCTCGACCGCCAGGTCGATGCGCGCCTGCAGCGCCGGGCTGCTGACCCGGTAGTCGCTGAAGTCGGTTTCGGTGCCGTATACGCCGATCGGCAGCGTCAGCGACTGGAAGAAGCTGAACAGCGGCCGCAACTGGTGATCGATCACCAGCGCATGGCGGTCGCTGCCGCCGGTGGCGGCCAGCAGCACCGGGGTGTCGACCAGCGCGTTCTGGCCAACCAGATCGAAGAAGTGCTTGAACAGGCCCGGATAGGTGCCGCGGAACACTGGAGCGGCGACAATCAGGAAGTCGGCCGATTCGACGGCCGCAAACTGTCTGCGTACGGCCTCCGGCAGGGCCGATACCGAAAAGGCGCCGCCGAGTGCCTTGCCGATATCGCTGATTTCGATCACGTCGATATCGACCGGCAGCCGCTCGGCAAAGCGCTCCAGCAGGGCTTCCACCAGGGCGGCGGTGCGGGACGGGCGCTGGAAGCTGCCGATGACGGCAGCGATTTTCAGTCTGTGTTGCATGGCATGAACTCCTGTTGGTGCAGCCATCGGCCCGTGGCCGTGGCGAGGGATGGGGTCAGTACGCGCCATGGCGCGGAGGCGGTGTGCCATTCAGGCAGTGGTCGCCGATCACGCGCGCCTGTTGTCGCGCGGGGCGACCGGCGTCATGACGACGGGCGTCGCGCCAGTGCCGGTCCGGGCGGGCGGCATCCGCCAGCAGGCGGCGACCGGCCAGCTCGAACACGGCAGCGCCAGCCTGCGACGCCAGATCGGCGCACAGCACCCGCGCCGCCGTGACGGCCAGCGCGGCCGCATCATGAATGGTCTGGCCCGGCACGGCGGTCAGCGCATCGACCTGCAGTGCCGCGTCGTCGAGCAGCGCACCGGCAGCGGCCTGGCAGGCGCCGAGCCAGCCAAAGCGCGCCAGCCGCTGCGCATCGTGGTCATGGCGCAAGACGGCGGCGCTGTCCGCCAGGGCGGCATCGGCGATGCCAAGGTCGATGGCAGCATGCAGCAGCTGGGCCAGCGGTCCGACCCGGCCCGGCGTGTCGAACACCACCCGGTACGGAATCACCGCCAGTGGCCCGACCTCGACCTCGTCGATCGCCACGCCGCCATCCGCTTCGACCCGCAGGCCGGCACTGCCGCGCGGGACAAAGGCCAGCAGCAGGTTGCCATCGCCGGATCTGACCGACAGCGCCACCCAGTCGGCCTGCGCCGCGCCACCGGCATCGCACTTGCGTCCGTCGATGCGGTAGTGACCGTCGACGCAGTGAATGCGGGTTTCGATCCGGCAAACCTCGTCGACACCGGTTTCCGCCAGTGCGGCGGCAAAGCGTTCGCCGTCCAGCGCCCGCCGGAAAAACGCCTGTTTCTGCGGCTCGCTGCCGGTGGCGCGCAACACTTCGAGCACCGCGTAGTGGCTGTGCGCGATACGGGCCAGCGCCGGGTCCCCGGCCGCCAGCAGACGGATCAGCTGCGCCAGGGTGCCGCTGCCGACACCACCGCCGCCATACGCCTTCGGCACGGCCACGCCGCCCAGCCCGCTGGCCCGGAACTGCGCCAGCGCGTCGGGGACACCGCCCTGCAGCCGCAATGCCAGTTGTCGCGCCGCATCGAGCGCCTGCGCGTCATCGGCGCGGGATGCCGTATCAGTCGATGGCGCCGGTCGACGGCGGCGGCGGGGTACGGGAGAAACGGTCATGAGGATTCCAGTCAGAAAGGGGCGCGGAGAGGCGCGGCAGACGGCAGGTCCAGCAGCCGTTCGCCAAGCTGGCGGCAACTGTCGGCGGATGGCGCGTACTGTGCATGGGCCCGGGCATCGCGCCAGCAGCGATCGCGGTCATCGCCATCGACAGCCGGGACCGGCCCGGCCAGCTCGAACAGCGCATCGACCGCACGCAGCGCGATATCGCCGCACAGCACCCGGGCCTGGAGCACCGCCACATCGGCGTCGTTGCCGGCATCCAGCGCGCGGGCAGCGTGGCGCAGCAGTGTCTGCGCCGCAGACAGCCGCACCTGCAGTTCGCCGATCGTCGCCAGCAGCGCATCGGTCTGCGCCCCCGGCCGGCGCCGGGTGCCATCCAGTGCGGCCGCCGCCATGCCGGCGTCGATGGCAGCGGCATACAGCGCCACCGGCGATGGCGACCGGGCCGCCCCGTCGAGGTCGAACACCCACTTCGCCGCGACCGTGACCTGCGTCAGCCGCAGCGTGCCGCCAGCGACGGTGCGCAGCCCGACCGGCACCGCTTCATCCTCGATATCGAGGCCATGCGCGTTATGTGGCACCAGCGCCAGCCACGTCCGCTGCCGGGCATCCCGGGCCGGCACCGCCAGCCACTCGGCAAAGCCGGCGCCGGCGACCTGGTGCAGCTCGCCGTTCAGACGCAGCGCGCCGCCGGAATCCGGTTCGCCATCGACAGTGCCGGCCGGCGCGGAGGCGAAATGCCGTCCCTGCAGCAATTCGCGGTACAGCAGGCGCTGTTGCGCCCCGCCCGCCGTCCGCAGCCGTTCCAGCGTGTCGACATGGGCGAGCAGGATGCGGGCAATCGACGGATCGGCCGCCGCCAGGGTGCGAAAGATCGCGGTCAGGGTCTGGCGCGATACCCCGGCACCGCCGTGCTCGCGCGGCACGGTCACCGCCCACAGCCCGGCGCGGGTCATGGCCGCCAGTTCGTCCCATGGCAGGCGCCGCTCGCGGTCGCGCACGGCAGCCCCCGGCGCGAATTGCGCGGCCAGGGTACGGGCGGTGTCCAGTGCTTCATCGTCGCTGCGGATCAGGTGCACGGCGATGTCGACGATCGGTTCGATGGCGCGGATGGTCATCAGGGGCTCCGGCAAGTTTCTGATAACTGTTCAGCAGCTTGCGTGCCAGAAACCCAACCTTCTGTTATATAAGCCTTTCCCCGTTCCGCGCGCCGATCTCTGTACGAATCCGGACAGTGGCACTGTCCGGATTCGTACAGCGGCATGGCCCCGATGCGGGAAATGCAGCAGCGCCGGTCGTCGGCAGACGGCCCGGTCTGCTATCGTTCGGTCTCGTTCCGGCATGCCGGCCCCACCTACCGGCCCTCGCGGCCTTCACCGGGAGACTCTCGCCCCATGGCTCAATACGATCTCGACCTGTTTGTCATCGGCGCCGGTTCCGGCGGGGTACGCGCGGCGCGCGTCGCCAGTCAGCACGGCGCACGCGTCGCCATCGCCGAAGAAGCGAATTTCGGCGGCACCTGCGTCAACCGCGGCTGTGTGCCGAAAAAACTGTTCGTGTATGCGAGCCGCTTTGCCGCCGAGTTCGAACAGGCCGCGGCCTATGGCTGGCAGCTGCCGAAGCCCGCCTTCGACTGGCCGACGCTGCTGCGGAACAAGGATGCCGAGATCGCGCGTCTGGAAAGCGTGTACCGCCGCAACCTCGACCAGGCCGGCGTCACCATCCATGCCGAACGTGCCGTACTGGAAGATGCGCACACCGTGCGTCTGAGCACCAGCGGCAAACGCCTGACCGCCGCCCATATCCTGATTGCCGTCGGTGGCCGGCCACATGCCGGCCCGGCCTTCCCCGGCCAGGAACTGGCCATCACCTCGGACGAGGTGTTCCACCTGCAACAGTTGCCGCGTCGCATCCTGATTGTCGGCGGCGGCTATATCGCCATCGAATTCGCCGGCATCTTTGCCGGACTTGGCGTCAACACCGCACTGCTGCATCGCGGCCCGCACGTGCTGCGCGGCTTTGACGAGGAAATCCGCACCACGCTGGAGGACAGCTACCGCCAGCGCGGCATCCGCATGCTGCTGAACAACACGCTGACCCGGCTGGAGAAAACCGCCGACGGACTGCGCGCCACCCTGGCTGACGGCAGCACGGTCGAGACCGATGTGGTCATGCTGTGCGTCGGCCGCCGCCCGTACACTGGCGAGCTCGGGCTGGATGCGGCCGGCGTGGCCACCGGAAAGAACGGGGAGATCCGGGTCGATGCGCAATCGTGCACCAATGTGCCGTCGATCCACGCAGTCGGCGACGTGACCGACCGCGTCAACCTGACCCCGGTCGCCATCCGCGAAGGCCAGGCCTTTGCCGACAGCGTGTTCGGTCAGCGACCGGCGACTGTCGATCACTCACTGGTACCCACGGCGGTGTTCTCGACCCCGGAAATCGGCACGGTCGGCCCGAGCGAGGAAGCCGCCCGCGAACGCTACCCGGCACTGAAGGTGTATCGCGCCCGCTTCCGGCCGATGAAAACCGCATTTGCCGCCAGCAACGAACCGATGCTGATGAAGCTGCTGGTCGACGGCGAAACCGACCGGGTGGTCGGCGCCCATGTGCTCGGCGAAGGCGGGGCGGAGATGATCCAGTTGCTGGCGGTATCGATCGGCATGGGCGCGACCAAGGCCGACCTCGACCGCACCATCGCACTGCACCCGTCCGCCGCCGAGGAATGGGTGACGATGCGCTGAGTATTCATTGAGTACTCATTGGCCTGCGTGAGCAACCCGGGGTTTTCCCGGTCCCGGCCATGAGGACACCGCCCCCCGGGATGACATCACGGCATGCTTGTGGTCAATCCGACGACCACTGCGCATACAGGCCGGCACGACGGAAGTTGTCACCGTGCTGCTGCGATGGCCCTCCCGGGCTTAACCGCAAATAGCTGCAATCATCTGCAGGCCGCTTTTCCCTGGTCCGGCGAAGGTCCCAATAACCATCCGTGGAAAGAACCCAGGCTTGTCCCCCTGTCTGACTGAGCTCCATCACCTCGGGAGTGGCAAGCCGGCAAGCTTTGAGCACTCGGGTCACAAGATGACGATCCGGTGACCGGCCTGCCTGCGCAAGAGCGGCCTCAAGGGTATGCACAGGGGTCTGCCACTGTTCTTGCTGCCCCTTTTCCTGTGACCCGACCCGGCAATCTCCGCAAACAAATGCGGTGCAGGGATGATCGTCATGAGGAATGAGCAATGCAGCAAAACACGCTCTTTCCTGGAACAACTTCGCCTGGCGAAGAGGTTGTCTGGCCTCCTGCATCATGCCGATGACGCGGTCAGCGGAAGGAGGGTGCTCAGGTAGCTGTTTCAACAAGGCGTCCAGCCAGATGGCATTGAACAAAGACGCATCGTTCCCCTTGCCCGAAGCATCCATGATGATGGCAAAAGTGTAGGCGTCACTGGCATATAGCCCCCCGGCATCACGGTTCTCATTTTGTTCTGTGCCCTTGACGCTGGCCCAGTGAAAACCGTACCGCCGGGCGCCATTCATGCGCCGCGGCCTTGAACGGCAATCAGCCGGATACGGTCAAACAGCGCCTCTTCTCTTGATATGTCGTTATTGGCTGCAGCTTGAACTGCATAGTCGAAATCCCGGTGCATTTGCAGTGCCGCCATCTGTGTACCGACATACGCCCTCAGTGCGGCGGGAGCATCCAGTATTTCACCGATCAATTCCGTGCGACCATCAATCAGCGTCAGGATGTCTTCAATATCCCGGCTCTCTATCGGATCATCATTTCCACGCTGCAGGTATGCTTCAAGCTTTGTAGCCATGAAGTATGTTGGCGGTATCAGCCGGATAGTGAGTTGAGCAGGCAGCACATATGGCTCTGCTTTCAGGAAGGCGTCCCGGTACCACTGATTCGTAAAGCCCAGGACGCTTGCATCGTCCGGCATAAAATCAACGCGCAGTTCTCCCAGCCGCATGGCGCAGACAGGATCCTCACTGGAGACAAGGGAATCCCTGAATCCCTTGCTGCGCAGCTTCTCGACCAGCACGTGCCATCCGACAGTGCTGATCACGTGAACAATCAGATCAACGTCGTCAGTATGTCGGACCTGCCCTTGAGAATAGGTGTCTGTCACGAATAGTGCCGTGGTGCATCCCCCGACAAAAGCAACCTCATTGCACAGTTCCTGGCCCATTGCTTGTGCCACAGCAGTTATCATCGCAACGTGGTTTGCCCGACTTGCCATTTTTCAGCCTCGAAGCAATTTTTCGAGTTCAGCAATAGCCAGGCTGCGTTCCCTGGGCAACCCAAGCCGGATCGAGTCTACCGCGGCCAGCATGGCATACAGTTCCGCATCGTGAATCACCGCCATCGGGACTGTTTTGTAAAGGGGCGCCACGGCCGGGCCTGCAGCGTTGCCTTTTGCGTATGGCCATACCGGAACCGCGTCTCCCGAATGCAACTTGCCCTGAAAAATCGGCGCGGTAAGACAGGTTGCGATTCCGCGCGTGGTCTCCTGCATCCTGACCGGGAAAACATAGCGGATACCGTAAACGAGAAACTCCAGCAATGCCCTTGTGTTGACTGCTGGAGGCTCGCCTTTTCTGCCGGGTCTGGCGAGCCCGCTGAAAAAGCAGCGGGACATCACATTGCTGACCTCTGATTTGCCTATGCCAGTGAGCCGGGCAAGTCCTCTTGCACTATACCGGCCAAAGGGCGCTTCCCCCGCCCCGGGATCATCGACAGGCTCCCCGCCCTCGATATCCCGTGACCACGCCACTGACTGGTCGTCCGCAGGGTAGTCATATCCGCTGCCCGTACCTTCATGTCGCCCAAGGGCGACCAGCTTGAGCAACAAAAAGACATCTTGACTCTTCATATTCGTCACAACCAGCACGTCCACAGTCCATGGACAATGGACACACTGTCACCATCAGGCGTTGCGTTGTCAAGTGTGGAGGACGCCGCCGCCTTTCAGAGCGGAAAACAAGGAAAAAGGGCCATGACGGCCCTTGAAGGTAAAGCGCAATGCGCTGATCAGCGATCCAGCCCGGCCAGCAGCAGGTACTTGATCTCGACGTAGTCTTCGATGCCGTACTTCGAGCCTTCACGGCCGAGGCCGGACTGCTTGATGCCGCCGAACGGTGCGGCTTCGTTCGAGATCACGCCGGTGTTGATCCCGACCATCCCGTACTCGAGCGCTTCGCCGACACGGAAGATGCGGCCGATATCGCGGCTGTAGAAATAGCTCGCCAGGCCGAATTCGGTATCGTTGGCCATCCGGATGACGTCGGCCTCGGTGTCGAACCTGAACAGCGGGGCCAGCGGGCCGAAGGTTTCCTCGCGGGCGACCTTCATGTCCTGGGTCACGCCAGTCACGATGGTCGGCTCGAAGAAGCTGTGGCCCAGCGCATGGCGCTTGCCGCCGGCAATGACCTTGCCGCCCTTGGCCACGGCGTCGGCGATATGCTCCTCGACCTTCTCGACCGCCTTCTCGTCGATCAGCGGGCCCTGGGTGATGCCGGCGGACGCGCCGTCGCCAATCTTCAGTCCGGCCACGGCGGCGGCGAACTTCTCGGCAAACGCATCGTAGACGCCGGCCTGCACGTACAGCCGGTTCGCGCAGACGCAGGTCTGGCCGGCGTTGCGGTACTTGCTGATCATGGCGCCTTCGACGGCGGCATCGAGATCGGCATCGTCGAAGACGATAAACGGCGCATTGCCGCCGAGTTCCATCGACACTTTCTTGACCGTGCCGGCACACTGGGCAATCAGTTCGCGGCCGATTTCGGTCGAGCCGGTAAAGCTGAATTTGCGCACCAGGTCGCTGGCGGTCATTTCACCGCCGATGGCAGCGGCCGAGCCGGTAATGACGCTGAACACGCCGGCCGGCACGCCGGCGCGGTGGGCGAGTTCGGCAATCGCCAGCGCCGACAGCGGGGTCTGGCTGGCCGGTTTGACCACGATCGGGCAGCCGGCGGCCAGTGCCGGGGCGGCCTTGCGCGTGATCATGGCATTCGGGAAGTTCCACGGCGTCACGGCAGCACATACGCCGATTGGCTCCTTGATCACCAGCACGCGCTTGTCGTTCTGATGGGTCGGGATGGTATCGCCGTAAATGCGCCGGGCTTCCTCGGCATACCATTCGATATAGCTGGCGCCGTAGGCGATCTCGCCCCGGGCTTCGGCCAGCGGCTTGCCCTGTTCGGCAGTCAGGATGGCCGCGAGGTCATCCTGCGCCGCCATCATCAGGTCAAACCATTTGCGCAGGATGCCGGCGCGTTCCTTGGCGGTCTTCTTCTTCCACGCCGGCCAGGCGGCATTGGCCGCTTCCAGCGCGCGCCGGGTTTCCGCCGCCCCCATGCGCGGCACGCGGGCGATCACTTCGCCGGTGGCCGGATTGGTGACCGGCAGGGTTTCGCCGTTGTCGGCGTCCAGCCACTGTCCGTTCACATAGCACTGCTGGCGCAACAGTCCCGGATCTTTCAGGTTCAGCATATGGATTCTCTCTCTCGTGTTGGCCACAACGACACGCCGGCCCCGCGCGGGGCCGGCGGACGAACTCGGGTTCAGGCGTTTGCCGCGTGCAGCAGGGCCGCTTCGAGCTTGCCCAGCGCTTCGTCGAACACCGCATCTTCGATGGTCAGCGGGAACAGGAAGCGAACTACGTTGTAGTACATGCCGCAGGTCAGCAGGATAAGGCCATTGGCCAGGGCGTGCTGCTGGACCTTCTTGGTGAAATCGGCGTCCGGCTCGTGCGTGCCCGGCTTCATGATTTCGAGGGCGACCATGCCACCCAGACCGCGCACGTCGGCGATATGCGGCACGCGGCTCTTCAGCCCGTTCACGCGTTCGCGCAACTGGTCACCGAGGCGGACCGAGCGTTCGCACAGCTTCTCTTCGGCGATGACGTCGATGACGGCCTGCGCGGCGGCCAGCGCCAGCGGGCTGCCGGCATAGGTGCCACCAAGGCCGCCGGGAGCCGCCGCATCCATCAGTTCGGCACGGCCGCTGAGCGCGGACAGCGGGTAACCGCCGGCCAGCGATTTGGCCATGGTCACCAGGTCCGGCTGCACGCCGGAATGCTCGATGGCGAACATCTTGCCGGTACGGGCAAAGCCGGACTGGACTTCATCGGCGACCAGCAGGATGCCGTGTTCGTCACACAGGCTGCGCAGTTCGCGCAGGAAATCGTACGGGGTGACGTTGAAACCGCCCTCGCCCTGCACCGGTTCGATGATGATCGCGGCGACGCGCTTCGGGTCGATTTCGTACTTGAACAGCCCCTTCAGCGCCTGCAGGGCATCTTCGCTGGACACGCCATGGAACGGGTTCGGGTACGGCACGTGATAGACGTCGCCCGGGAACGGACCGAAGCCCAGCTTGTACGGCGCGACCTTGCCGGTCAGCGCCATGCCGAGCATGGTGCGGCCGTGGAAGGCGCCGGAGAAGGCGATCACGCCGGCACGGCCGGTGGCCACGCGGGCGACCTTGACCGCGTTTTCCACCGCTTCGGCGCCGGTGCTGAAGAAGGCGGTCTTCTTCGCGTGCTTGCCCGGGGTCAGGGCATTGATCTTTTCTGCCACATCGACGTACAGCTCGTACGGAACGACCTGGTAGCAGGTGTGCGAGAACTTCTTCGACTGGGCATCGACTGCCGCGACCACTTTCGGGTGCAGGTGGCCGGTGTTCAGTACGCCGATGCCGCCGGCGAAGTCGATATAGCGGTTGCCTTCGACATCCCAGATTTCGGCATTCTTGGCATGGTCGGCATAAAAACCACACATGACGCCGACGCCACGCGGCGTGGCGGCATCTTTGCGGGCTTGAAGTTCAGCATTCTTGCTCATCTTGTATCTCTCCTGGCGGCGGGCAGGCCCGCCGGATCTTTCGCAGGTAAAGGCCGGATCGGCGACTCATGACAACCATCTCGGCGCGTGTTTAATTTTTTAAGCGTTTGATGGCGTTTTTCTCATGCAAAACCTTGACATGGCCTGTTTTGGTCAACACTTCAGCACTTATGGCACTGAAATTTCGCCAAATCGGCGTTTATTGTCAGACAAGTCTGCAACAAGTGTCGAAGATTGTAATCACGTGTTTAGAAAATAACCACAGGGTGCGGCAAAAAAATTAAACGCTCCGGCATGCGGTTTTCCGCGTGCGCGTTCCACCGCCAATGCGGCCCGCTCATGCCATAATCGAGACATGAGCGAATTCTCCCTCTCCCACCATTTTCTGATCGCCATGCCGCACATGGACGACCCGTTCTTCGCCCGCGCCGTGGTCTATCTGTGCGAGCACTCGGAGCGCGGCGCCATGGGGATGGTGATCAACCGACCGTCCGACATGACCATGGCAACGCTGTACCGGCAAATCGGTCTGACGCTGGACCAGCCGCAGTTCGCCGACCTGCCGGTCTACTACGGCGGGCCGGTGCAGTCCGATCGCGGCTTCGTGCTGCATGAGCCGATCGGCAACTGGCAGTCGACGCTGACCGTCACCGACGATGTCGCCATGACCACGTCGAAGGACATCCTGACCGATACCGGCAAGGGTCAGGGACCGGAGCGCTTCATCGTCACGCTCGGCTACGCCGGCTGGGAAGCCGGCCAGCTGGAACATGAGCTGTCGCACAACGGCTGGTTGACCGTGCCGGCCGACATGCGTATCGCCTTCGACCTGCCGCCGGAAGACCGCTACGACGCCGCCATGAAGCTGCTGGGCTTCGATCCGCTGGCGCTGTTCGGCCAGGCCGGGCACGCCTGATGCAGGGCCAGACGTCCTGCAGGAAATGATCATGAACGGAACTTATCTCGGCTTCGACTTTGGCGAAGTCCGCATCGGCGTTGCCGTCGGCGAACGCCTGGTGGCCCTGGCCCATCCGCTGGAAACGCTGGCGACCCCGAACAACGACGAACGCTTTGCCCGCATCGCCACCCTGCTGCATGACTGGCAGCCGGAAGGGCTGGTGGTCGGCCTGCCGACCCATGCCGACGGTACCCCGCACGAAATGACCCGTCTGGCGCGGCGTTTTGCCCAGCGCCTGCACGGTCGTTTCGGCCTGCCGGTGTTTCTGGTCGACGAACGCCACACCTCGCTGGTCGCGGAAGAAATGCTCAGGGAAGCCGGCCTGCGCGGCCGCAGGCAGAAGCCGGCCCTCGACCAGATCGCCGCCCAGCTGATCCTGCAGACCTATTTTGATGGCGGCGGCGAAGCGCTCGATGTGAAGGGCGGCAGCGAGGAACGCGAATGAGGACGCTGGTGCTGCTGGCGCTGGCCCTCGGCGGTCTGCTTGGCGCACTGATGATTCATCGCCAGGGCAGCAAGGCCGCCGCCGCACTCGACTGGCCGCAGGTGACCGGCAGCGTGCTCGACAGCCGGGTCGAGACCCGCGCCGCCCGCGGCAGCGCGGCACGGCAGTGGGACTACAAGGCGGTGATCCACTATCGCTACACGCTGAACGGCCGGCAGTACGATGCCAGCCGCCGCCGTTATCCCGAGCCCGGCTACAGCGACAACGAGGCCGGCGAAGCCGCCATTGCCGCCCGCTATCCGGCGGGTCAGCCGGTGCGCGTGCACGTGAATCCGGCCAACCCGGCCGACAGCGTGCTGGAGGCCGGCCGCCACTGGACCGTCTGGGCCGGCATGGCCATGGCCACTCTGGTCGCCGTCATCGCCATCGCCGTGCTGGTCGCCGGCTGAACGCCGGTTTTCCACAGCAATGCCGGTTCATCCCCCGGCAACGGGGATGGCGCAGGGGACTGCCTGTGGAAAACTCTGCTATCTCATTGAAATCGCTTCATCTTCCCGTTGCTGTCTGTTTTTTGCACAAGCCCCTGTCAGCCATGCCAATGGAATTGGCGGTCAGCCAGAACTGTGGACAAGTTCCCTCTGACTTCATCCACTATCGGCGGGGACAGGGTTGGGGACGTGCTGTGGACAAGTCAGACAAGTCATTGACCAACATGAACAATTCGCATCCTGCTTATTTTTTGCGCAACAGAAAAACCGGTCAGCCGAACAGCACCAGCACCTGCCCGTCGCTGTCAGCCGCATAGTGGTGGCTGAGTCCGGGCGGAATACAGGCCATCTGGCCGGCTGCCATCTCGACCCGCTGCTGCGCGGTCTCCAGCGCGACGCGGCCGGCCAGCACCACGATGCGCTCGGACACCACGTGCTGCTCGTCCGGAAACGCCGCAGCCTGTGGCCGGTAGTTCAGCAGCAGCAGATCGCCTTCGGTGACCCGGGCCAGCAGGTAGTCGCTGTCGACATCCAGTCCGGATGCCAGCGTGCGCAGGTCGCTGACCTCGATGGAGAGATCGTTCATCGTGTGTACTCCCAAGAAAAAACCGGGCCACGACGGACCCGGTTTGAAAATGGACAGGCATCGTCCTATTTGACGATGCGCAGCTTGCCTCTGGCCGGCGGCGTGCCGCCGGCATCCGGACCGGCAGGAGGCGTCGGATCGTCATCACGATCCTCTACCGCCTGCAATGCCGGGCGCTCCGGCGTCTCGTCGACTTCGAGCTCGAACCCCATGCCCTCGCCGGTTTCCCGGGCGAAGACCGACACCACGTTGCCGACCGGCACCCGGATCGCATGCGCCACACCGCCGAAACGGGCGGAGAACGTGATCCAGTCGTTGCCGATATCGAGGCCGTGCGTGGCGGTGTTGCCGATATTCAGCACGATCTCGTTGTCGCGCACGAACTGGCGCGGTACCTGCGTGCGCTCGTCCACCCAGACGGCCAGGTGCGGCGTGTAGCCGTTGTCCACGCACCACGACCACAGTGCGCGGATCAGATAGGGCTTGGTCGATGTCGTCATGGGACTCACTTGCGCATGGCTTTTTCGGCCGGCGTCAGCGAGTCGATGAACGCCTGACGGGTGAAGATCCGTTCCGAGTATTTGAGGATCGGCGCGGCGGCGCGGCCAAGGTCGATGCCATAGCTTTCCAGACGCCACAGCAGCGGGGCCACGGCGACATCGATCATCGAGAAGTCGTCGCCGAGCATGAACTTCTGCTTGGCGAACACCGGCGCGATGGTGGTCAGGCCGTCGCGGATGCCTTCACGGGCCTTTTCGGCTTCGGATTTCTTCGGCGAGCCTTCCAGCGTCTTCACGTGGATGAACAGTTCCTGCTCGAAGCGATGCAGGAACAGGCGGGCACGGGCGCGCATGATCGGGTCGGCCGGCATCAGTTGCGGGTGCGGGAAGCGCTCGTCGATGTACTCGTTGATGATGTTCGACTCGTAGAGGATCAGGTCGCGTTCGACCAGCACCGGCACTTCGTTGTACGGGTTCATCACCGCCAGGTCTTCAGGCTTGTTCAGCAGGTCGACTTCCTTGATTTCGAAGTCCATGCCCTTTTCGAACAACACGATGCGGCAACGATGGCTGAAAGGACAGGTGGTGCCGGAATAAAGCGTCATCATAAATACGGAGATCCTCTAGACGTCATGTGGGCCATACAGGCCTGGATGGCGGGAATTCTAGCACTCCGCTCTCCGGCACTGCCACCACAAGTCGTCAAACCCTTGATTTGAAAAACAAAACAGACGGGTCAAAAAACCCGTCTGTCATGAATTGCCGACTGTTACCGGAGAATGCCCTTAGTGGACGTCCTTCCAGTATTCCTTCTTCAGCAGGTAGGCCAGCGGCAGCATGACCAGCGCGAGGAACATCAGCACGACATAGCCGATCTGTTCACGCTTGGTCTGGACCGGTTCGCTCATCCACACCAGGTAGTTGGTCAGGTCGGCCATGCGCTGGTCGAACTCGCGCGTATCGGCCTTGCCGTTTTCCAGCTTGGTCATGGAACCGGCCTTGACCAGGGCCAGCTTGTGCTCGTCCTTGCCGTCCTTGCCCTTGACCGTTTGCAGAACCTGGTCGCCCTGCCATTGCCACAGTGCATGCGGCATGCCGACCTTGTCGAACACCAGGTTGTTCCAGCCGGTCGGACGGGTGTCGTCACGGTAGAAACCACGCAGGTAGGCGTACAGGTAATCGGCGCCGCGCGAACGGGCGATGACCGACAGGTCCGGCGGCGCAGCGCCGAACCATTCCTTGGCGTCCTTGACCGGCATGGCGGCGTGCATCGTGTCGCCAATCTTGTCGGTGGTGAACATCAGGTTGCTCTTGATCTGCTCTTCGGACAGGTTGATGTCCTGCAGGCGATTGAACCGCATCGCCTGTGCGCTGTGGCACGACAGACAGTAGTTGGTGAAGATCTGCGCACCGCGTTGCAGGCTTTCCACATCGCGGACGTTGATCGGCGCCTTTTCGAGCTCCGGGCCTTCGCCGGCGGCCATGACGGCCGTGGTCGGCAGGATGAAGGCCAGTGCGGCGATCAGGTGACGGAATTGCATTTTCATCGTTATCCCCTCGATCAGACCAGTTTGGCGAACAGTGTCGCGCCGCCGATGGCCACCAGCCAGTACACCACGAACATCAGTTGGCGCTTGCCGTTGGTTTCCGTCACGCGGGACGGGACCGGCACCGAGCCGACATCGTTCCGGGTGTAGAACGGCATGGCGAGGAAGAACATGAAGTACACGAACGACAGCACCTGCGAGATCACCGTGCGTTCGCTGGTTGCCGGCATCGCACCGAGGATGCCCAGGCCGAAGAAGCTGATCAGGAACAGCACCAGCATGAACTTGAACTTCGGGCCACGGTAGCGGATCGACTTGATCGGCGAGCGGTCAAGCCACGGCAGGAAGGCGATCAGCACCACGGCGGCACCCATGCCGATCACACCCCAGACCTGGGTACCCAGGAAGGACGGGATCGCGCGGAGGATGGCGTAGAACGGCGTGAAGTACCAGACCGGCGCAATGTGCGGCGGCGTCTTCAGCGGATCGGCCGGATCGAAGTTCGGCATTTCCAGGAAGTAGCTGTTGTGCCCGATCGGCAGCGTCGGCGCGAAGAACACGATGGCGCTGAACACGATCAGGAACACGACCACGCCGAGGATGTCCTTGACGGTGTAGTACGGGTGGAACGGGATGCCGTCGAGCGGGATGTGCGTCTCCGGGTCCTTGTTCTTCTTGATTTCGACGCCGTCCGGGTTGTTCGAGCCGACTTCGTGCAGCGCGATCAGGTGGGCGACCACCAGACCCAGCAGCACCAGCGGCACGGCAATCACGTGCAGGGCGAAGAAGCGGTTCAGCGTGGCGTCCGACACCACGTAGTCACCCCGGATCCAGACCGACAGGTCCGGGCCGATCACCGGGATCGAACCGAACAGGTTCACGATCACCTGGGCGCCCCAGAACGACATCTGGCCCCACGGCAGCAGGTAGCCCATGAAGGCTTCGGCCATCAGACAGAGGAAGATCAGGGTACCGAACACCCACACCAGTTCGCGCGGCTGCTTGTACGAGCCGTAGATCAGGCCACGGAACATGTGCAGATAGACCACGACGAAGAACATCGACGCGCCGGTCGAGTGCATGTAGCGGATGATCCAGCCGCCCGCCACGTCGCGCATGATGTATTCGACCGAGAAGAACGCGGTGGCCGCGTCCGGCTTGTAGTTCATGGTCAGGAAGATGCCGGTCAGGATCTGGATCACCAGAACCAGCATGGCCAACGACCCGAAGAAGTACCAGAAGTTGAAGTTTTTCGGCGCGTAGTATTCGGAGACGTGCGCCTTCCAGGTCGACGTCAGCGGGAAGCGCGCGTCAATCCAATCCAGAACCGCTTGTTGCTTGCTCATGTGTTTCGCCTCTTATTTACTTGTCGTCGCCGATGAGAATCACCGCGTCGGAAAGATATTTATGTGGCGGAATTTCCAGATTGGTCGGGGCAGGCACGCCACTGAACACCCGGGCGGCGAGGTCGAACTTCGACCCGTGGCACGGACAGTAGAAGCCACCCAGCCACTCCGGACCGAGGTCGGCCGGCGCGAGGTCCGGACGGAAGGTCGGCGAACAGCCCAGGTGGGTACAGATACCCACGGCGACGAGCAGGTTCGGCTTGATCGAACGCGTGGCGTTCTTGCAGTACTCGGGCTGCTGCGGCACCTCGGACTTCGGGTCGGCCAGCTTCGGATCGTTCTTCGGCAGACTCTTGATCTGCTCTTCCGTACGATTCATCACCCAGACAGGTTTGCCACGCCATTCGACGTTGATCTTCTGCCCTGCCTCCAGCTTGCTGATGTCGACCTCGACCGGCGCGCCTGCTGCCTTGGCACGTTCGGACGGGAAGAAGCTCAGCAGAAACGGCGTCGCAACGCCGATGGCGGCGACCCCGCCGGCTGCGGCGGTAGCTACCGTCAGGAAGCGGCGACGGCCGTTGTCCACTTGCGGCTCACTCATTGTGTTGATCCTCAAACAAGATATGGAGCTTAAACTCAGACTGCTGACAAAGTTGGGGCTTGCCGCCCCGGCGGTACCGGCACAGGCCGGACTGATGAAAATCCCGCGGGTGGCGGCAGTCTGCCTGATTCATTCCGACGCCCTCCGCCCTCGGCGGCGCGAGGGGACCTCGCTGGCGCTCGCCGGTTTTCCAGGGCCGGGTTTGTCTGCAGGCTCTTAAACCCCGCGATTCTAACTGAATACCCGGATTGCTTAAAGCGGGCTTACAGTTTTTTGCCCTGCCCTTGATCCAGGATGTCCTACAGTGACAGATGGCTGAAGGAGAAAGGCCGGCCGGGCGGCATCCGGTCGACCGTCTGCCTGTCAGACCGGATTGTCGATGTCGACGTAGCGGGCATTCAGCCCGTCCTGGCCGTGCAGCCAGCCGGCCAGCGCCTGCGCGCCAAAGCGCTCGGTCGCATGGTGGCCGGCGGCGATAAAGGCCACGCCGCTCTCGCGGGCCAGGTGGCAGCAGTATTCGGAAGCCTCGCCGGTCACGAACGCGTCGACCCCCAGCGCAATCGCCTCCTGGAAATAGCTCTGCGCGCCGCCGGTGCACCAGGCCAGCCGGCGCAGCGGCCGGTCGGCCTCGCCGATCAGCAGCGGCGTGCGGCCCAGCACCTGCCCGATACGCGCGCCAAACCCGGCCAGCGTCGCGCCGTCTGCATTGCGTCCGTACCACAGCAGGTTCTGTTCACCGGTCTGCCCGTCGGCCTCCAGGCCCAGCGCACGGCCCAGTCCGGCGTTGTTGCCCAGCTCGGCATGCGCATCGAGCGGCAGGTGGTAGGCGATCAGGCTGATGTCGTGCGTCAGCAGTGCCTTCAGCCGGGCCTGCTTGATGCCGACCACGCGTGCGTCCTCGCCCTTCCAGAAATAACCATGGTGGACGAGCAGCGCATCGGCGCCATCGGCGATGGCGGCATCGATCAGCGCCTGACTGGCGGTCACGCCGGTGACGATGCGCCGCACTTCGCCGCGCCCCTCGACCTGCAGGCCGTTCGGTGCATAGTCCCTGAACCCGCCCGGCTGCAGCAGGGTATCGAGGCGGGAAACGAGATCGCTGAGCAGCATGGCAGGCTCCGGGTCAGGGTAAGGAATGGCCGGATTGTGCCGTGCAACACCCGGCGGGCCAAGCGCAAAAAAGCCCGGCGCTGTTGTCGCCGGGCAATCCGTGGAGTGTTACATGTTCGGATAGTTCGGACCGCCGCCACCCTCCGGCGTAACCCAGTTGATGTTCTGGGTCGGGTCCTTGATGTCACAGGTCTTGCAGTGCACACAGTTCTGCGAGTTGATCTGCAGACGGGGCTCCCCCGTGTCCTGCCCGACGATCTCGTACACGCCGGCCGGGCAGTAGCGCTGCTCCGGGGCGTCGTATGTCGCCAGGTTGATGCGGATCGGCACGCCCGGGTCCTTCAGCCGCAAGTGGATCGGCTCGTCCTCGCGGTGATTGGTATTGGACAGGAACACGCTGGACAGCTTGTCGAAGGTCAGCACATTGTCCGGCTTCGGATAGACGATCTTCGGCATCTGGCTGGCCGGTTTCAGCGTCTCGTGGTCGGCATGCTTGTGATGCAGCGTCCACGGTGCGCGACCACGGAACAGATAGGTGTCGATGGCCGAGTAGATCATGGCCGGCCACAGCCCCCACTGGAACGACGGCCGCACATTGCGCACGCTGTACAGTTCGTCGTGGACCCAGCTCGCCTTGTAGGCGGCGGTATAGCCGGTGGCTTCGTTGCCGGCGTTCTCGTCGCCGAGCAGCGCGAAAAGGGTGTCGGCCGCCAGCATGGCGGACTTCATTGCCGTGTGCGTGCCCTTGATCTTCGGCACGTTCAGGAAGCCGGCGGTATCGCCGACCAGTACGCCGCCGGGGAAGGTCAGCTTCGGCACCGACTGCAGGCCGCCCTCGGACAGCGCGCGGGCGCCGTACGACAGCCGGCGACCGCCTTCGAACACGCCGCGGATGGCCGGGTGGGTCTTGAAGCGCTGGAATTCATCGAACGGCGACAGGTGCGGGTTCTGGTAGTCCAGACCGACCACATAGCCGACCACCACCTGGTTGTTTTCCAGGTGATAGATAAACGAACCGCCATAGGTGCTGGTATTCATCGGCCAGCCGATGGTGTGGGTGACCGAACCCGGCTGATGCAGCTCCGGTTTGACCTCCCACAGTTCCTTGATGCCGATGCCATAGGTCTGCGGCTCGACGCCATCACGCAGCTTGAAGCGCTCGAACAGCGTCTTGGTCAGCGAGCCACGGCAGCCTTCGGCGAAGATGGTCTGTCTGGCCCACAATTCCATGCCGGCTTCCCACGCATCGGTGCGGTTGCCTTCACGGTCCAGCCCCATGTCGCCGGTCGCCACGCCCTTGACCGAGCCGTCCTCGTGGTACAGCACCTCGGCGGCGGCAAAGCCCGGGTAGATTTCCACGCCCAGCGCCTCGGCCTGTTCGCCGAGCCAGCGACAGAAGTTGCCCAGGCTGACGATGTAATTGCCGTCGTTGTGCATCTGCGGCGGCGTCGGCAGCGCACGCGAGCCGGTTTCGGTCAGATACAGGAAACGGTCGGCGGTCGCCGGCGTATTCAGCGGCGCACCCTTGTCTTTCCAGTCGGGGATCAGTTCGTCGAGGGCGCGGGTCTCGATCACCGCGCCGGACAGAATGTGGGCACCGATTTCCGAGCCCTTTTCCAGCAGGCAGACGGAAATCTCGCGGCCGTTCTCGGCAGCGAGCTGCTTGAGGCGAATCGCGCTGGACAGCCCGGCCGGGCCGCCACCGACGATCACCACGTCGTATTCCATGTATTCGCGTTCCACGCGCGACTCCTTCATGCTTTTCGGGTTTCGGCAACTATTGCATGCTATCGGCAAATGAGTCAAACGAGCGTTTGACTTTTTATTCAACCCGCTATGATAAAGCGGCCGGAGCCGGCCGCTTACACAAAAAATCGCATAGCGAATGCGGCGTTTCAGATCACGCCCTGCGCCCGCAGCCTTGCCACCTCGTCCCCGGAATAGCCGAGTTCCGCCAGTACCTCACCGGTGTGCTCGCCCAGGGCCGGCGGCGCGCGATGATAAACCAGCGGCTCGACCTCCAGCCTGATCGGACTCACGACCTGCGGCACGGCCCGGCCATGACCGTCGACCAGATCGGCGCGCAGACCGCGCGCGACAATCTGCGGATCGGCAAAGGCCTCGTCGACGGTATTGATCGGTCCGCACGGCACGCCGGCCGCATCGAGTCGCGCCAGCCATTCATCGCGGC
Source organism: Microvirgula aerodenitrificans DSM 15089 (assembly GCF_000620105.1). Taxonomy (NCBI): domain Bacteria; kingdom Pseudomonadati; phylum Pseudomonadota; class Betaproteobacteria; order Neisseriales; family Aquaspirillaceae; genus Microvirgula; species Microvirgula aerodenitrificans. The sequence goes on from NZ_JHVK01000013.1 coordinate 52,414, forward strand.
CACGGGTGGCGAACACTTCGGCCAGTTGCGGCACCAGCAGTTCGCGATGGGCGACCCGCTGCGGGTTGGTGGCGAAGCGGTCGTCCTGCGCCAGTGCCGGCAGCCCGACCTGCTCGGCGACGCGCGCAAACTGGCTGTCGTTGCCGCAGGCCAGGATGAAATGGCCGTCGCTGGCGGCAAAGACCTGGTAGGGCACGATATTGGCGTGACCATTGCCGAGTCGCGACGGGGTCTTGCCGCCGACCAGCCAGTTCATGTTGACGTTGGCCAGCATCGTCAGGGCGCAGTCGAACAGCGCCAGATCGATCCGCTCGCCGTGGCCGCTCTTTTCCCGCCCGTACAGCGCGGCGGTAATGGCACTGACCGCGTACATGCCGGTAAACAGGTCGGTCACCGCCACCCCGACCTTGTGCGGCTCGCCGTCGGCAGGGCCGGTGATGCTCATCAGCCCCGACATGCCCTGAACGATGTAGTCATAACCGGCATGCTGTGCATACGGCCCGGTCTGGCCGAAGCCGGTAATCGAGCAGTAGATCAGTCGCGGGTTCACCGTCTTCAGACTGTCGTAGTCGAGGCCGTACTTGCGCAGCCCGCCGACCTTGTAGTTTTCCAGCAGCACATCGGCTTCGGCCGCCAGACGCGCCACCAGCTCGCGGCCTTCCGGCCGGCTGATGTCGACCGTGACCGAGCGCTTGCCGCGATTGGCGGCCAGGAAATAGGCCGCCGTGCCGTCGTCGAGGTTGGGAGGGCCCCAGTGGCGGGTATCGTCCCCGCTGCCGGGACGTTCGATCTTGACCACATCGGCGCCGAGATCAGCCAGCGTCTGGCTGGCCCAGGGGCCGGCCAGCACGCGGGACAGATCGAGCACCCTGATGCCGGAAAGCGGACCGGACATGTGAACTCCTTGCGCTCAGGAAAAGGCCTGGATGCCGGTCTGCGCGCGACCGAGAATCAGCGCGTGCACGTCGTGGGTGCCCTCGTAGGTGTTGACCGCCTCAAGGTTCAGCATGTGACGGATCACGCCGTATTCATCGCTGATGCCGTTGCCGCCATGCATGTCGCGCGCGACACGGGCAATGTCCAGCGCCTTGCCGCAGTTGTTGCGCTTGATCAGCGAGATCATTTCCGGCGCGGCGCGGCCTTCGTCCAGCAGCCGGCCGACCCGCAGCGCGGCCTGCAGCCCGAGGCTGATTTCGGTCTGCATATTGGCCAGCTTCAACTGGATCAACTGGTTGGCGGCCAGCGGGCGGCCGAACTGCTTGCGGTCCAGCGTGTACTGGCGGGCAGCATGCCAGCAGAACTCGGCAGCGCCCATCGCCCCCCAGGCGATGCCGAAGCGGGCCTTGTTCAGGCAGCCGAACGGCCCTTTCAGGCCCTTGACGTTCGGCAACAGCTGCGCATCCGCCACCTGGACCTCGTCCATGACGATTTCGCCGGTGATCGACGCACGAAGCGAGAACTTGCCTTCGATTTTCGGTGCCGACAGCCCCGGCATGCCCTTTTCGAGGATAAAGCCGCGGATCTCGCCGTCGTCGTCCTTGGCCCAGACCACGAACACGTCGGCGATCGGGCTGTTGGTGATCCACATCTTGCTGCCCGACAGCAGATAGCCGCCGTCGACACGACGGGCACGGGTCTTCATCCCGGCCGGATCGGAGCCGGCGTCCGGCTCGGTCAGCCCGAAGCAGCCGACCCACTCGCCGCTGGCCAGCTTCGGCAGATAGCGGTCCTTCTGCTCGTCGGAACCGTAGGCCCAGATCGGATGCATGACCAGCGAGCTCTGCACGCTCATCGCCGAGCGGTAGCCGGAATCGACCCGTTCGACTTCGCGGGCGATCAGCCCGTAGGCCACGTGCGACAGGCCGGCGCAGCCGTAGCCGTCGATGGTGCAGCCCAGCAGGCCCAGTTCCCCCATCTCGCTCATGATTTCGCGGTCGAAGCGCTCGTCACGGAAGCCCTGGCGGACACGCGGCAGCAGCCGTTCCTGGCAGTAGTCGTGCGCGCTGTCGCGCACCATGCGTTCTTCTTCGGTCAGTTCTGCTTCCAGCAGCAGGGCGTCATCCCACTGGAACGGGGCCCGGTTTTGCGTTGCAGCCATGTGATTTACTCCTTTGCAGAGGATTTCGCCTGCCCCGGTGCGGGGCGTCCGACAAATTTAATTCCGCCAGGCGGAACTTTGTTCTAATATGTGGAATCAAGATACCCTCGGCACCGGTGACTGTCAAAGCCCTTGCCCCGTCTTTCCCCCTTTTTTTGCCGACCATGACCGATACCGACAAAGACCGACTTTTCGTAACCGCGCTGGCGCGCGGCCTGGACGTGCTGTCCGCCTTCGACGGCACCGCCGCGCGCATGACCAATCTGCAACTGGCCAGCCGCACCGGTCTGCCGAAATCGACTGTGTCACGGCTGACCTACACCCTGACCCAGCTCGGCTATCTGAATGCGGTCGACAATGGCTATACCCTCGGTTTCCGCGTGCTGGCGCTGGCCGCCGCACAACTGAACCGCTTCGAGCTGCGCACGCTGGCCGCGCCACTGATGCGCGAGTTCGCCGACCGCCATCAGGTGTCGTGCAGCCTGGCAACCGATGACGGGGTGGAGATGGTCTATCTGGAATGCACGCGCAGCAGCGCGCGGGTAACGGTGCAGTTGTCGGTTGGTTCGCATGTGCCGATGACCCGCACCGCCATCGGCCGCGCCTGGCTGGCGGGGCTGGAGGCGGCCGAACGCGACCGGGTGTTTGCGCGGCTCGGGCAGCACTACGGCGAGGCATGGCCGGCCGAAGCGGCCCGCATCGAAACCGCCCTGGCCCAGTACCGCCAGCGCGGCTTTACCTCGTCCTATGGCGATTACGACGATGAGGTGGTGGCGGTCGGAGTGCCGATCGCGCCGATGCTGCAGGGCCAGCCCAAGCTGGCGATCAACGCCAGCAGCCCGGCCTACCAGATCAGCCAGGAACGGATGGAGCAGGACATCGCCCCGGATCTGGTCGCGCTGGCCGACCGCCTGTCCGGCCGCGCCTGATCCGGCACCGAACGACGGACGCAAAAAAACCGGGCAAGCCCGGCTTCAGACAAGACTTATTATTCGCCGACCACCACCACCGGCACGCGCGCGGCCAGCGCACACATGAGCTCATAGCCGATCGTGTCGGCGCCGGCGGCCACTTCGTCGATCGACAGGCCGTCGCCACCCCACAGCGTGACCTTGCTGCCGACGCCGGCCTGCGGCACCGGATCGAGATCGATGGTCAGCATGTCCATCGACACCCGGCCGACCAGCCGGGTACGGACGCCGTCGACCACGCACGGCGTGCCGGCACGGGCGATGCGCGGGTAGCCGTCGGCATAGCCGCAGGCGACAACACCTATGCGCATCGGCTGCGACGCGGTAAAGCGTGCACCATAGCCAACCCGGTCGCCCGGCTGCAGTTCCTGCACGCCGATGATTTCCGCTTCCAGCTTCATGGTCGGCGCCAGGCCGAGCTGTTCGGCCGACTGGTCGGCAAACGGGCTCGCGCCGTACAGCATGATGCCCGGGCGCACATACTCGCGCCGCGCCACGTCGTAGCGCAGTGTCGCGGCCGAGTTGGCCACGCAGCACGGCAGATCCAGTCTGGCATTGACGGCGTCGAAGCGCAGCAACTGCGGTTCGATGCCTTCGTCGTCATCGGCGGTGGCGAAGTGGGTCATCAGCCCGCGCACCCTGACCTGCGGCAGTTGTCGCAGCCGGGCCAGCACGTCGGCGGCCTGCTCCGGCCGGAAGCCGAGCCGGTTCATGCCGGTGTTGATCTTGATGAACACGTCCAGCGGCCGGCCACCGGCCGGCAGCGCGCGCAGCCAGTCGAGCTGGAAGGCGGAATGCACCGGCACCCACAGCCCGTTCGCCACGGCGACGTCGACTTCCTCTCGGTCGAAGCAGCCTTCCAGCAGCAGGATCGGCTGGGTGATGCCGGCCTCGCGCATTGCCAGCGCGTTCTCGATATTGATCAGCCCGTAGCCGTCGGCCACCGGCGCGAGCGCCTGCGCGACACGCAAGTAGCCGTGTCCGTAGGCATCAGCCTTGATGACGGCGAAGGCAAAACTGTTGGGGGCCAGACGTTTGGCAAGCAGGTAATTCTGACGGATGGCGGCGAGATCTATCGTCGCTTGAATCGGACGGGTCATGATGTAGGGCAAATCTCGATAAGCAGGGGGCAACACGCGGTGTGATAGTATCAACCATCTCCGCTGGAGCGGTGCTTTTTTAAACAAAACGTTTAATATTTCAACCAACGCCAAGCATGGACATACTGCAAACGCTGATCGACTTTTTTACCGGGTACGGCTATGCAGCCGTGTTCCTGGTGCTGCTGGCGTGCGGTTTTGGCGTACCGATTCCCGAGGACGTCACGCTGGTTGCCGGCGGCATCATCTCCGGCCTCGGTTACACCAACGAACACACGATGTTCCTGGTCGGCATGGCCGGCGTACTGGCGGGCGACTCGACCATGTTCATGATCGGTCGCCTGTACGGTCCGCGCGTGCGCCGTTTCAAGTTCGTCCGTCGCATCCTCACACCACAACGGTTCAGGATGGTACAGCAGAAATTTGCCCGTTACGGCAACTGGGTGCTGTTCGTCGCCCGTTTCCTGCCCGGCCTGCGCACCCCGATTTTCCTGACTGCCGGCATGTCGCGGCGCATCCCGTTCTGGCGCTTCCTGCTGCTTGACGGCCTTGCCGCGCTGATCAGCGTGCCGATCTGGGTCTACCTCGGCCACTTCGGCGCCAACAACCGTGAATGGCTGATGCAGATGGTGTCGCGCGGCCAGCACGGCCTGTATGCGCTGATGGCGGTCATTGCGGTGGCGCTGTTCGCCGTCTGGTGGCGCAAGCGCAAACGCAAGGCCGACTGCTGACGCGCAAGCGGTACGCCCCGCCGGGGGTGTTACAATCGCGCCTTTGTCGAACTCCGGCCGGCAAGCCGATGCGCCCGTGCGCGTCGCCCGCTTGCCCGCCCCTCGTGACGAAGGACACACCATGAGCCTCAAATGCGGCATTGTCGGCCTGCCCAACGTCGGCAAGTCCACGCTGTTCAACGCGCTGACCAAGGCCGGCATCGAAGCGGCGAACTACCCGTTCTGCACCATCGAACCGAACGTCGGCATCGTCGAAGTGCCCGATCCGCGCCTCGACGAACTGTCGAAGATCGTCAAGCCGCAGCGGGTTCAGCCGGCCATCGTCGAATTCGTCGACATCGCCGGTCTGGTGGCCGGCGCCAGCAAGGGTGAAGGCCTCGGCAACCAGTTCCTGGCCAACATCCGCGAGACCGATGCCATCGTCAACGTGGTGCGCTGCTTCGACGACGACAATATCGTCCACGTCGCCGGCAAGATCGACCCGATCTCCGACATTGAAACCATCGGCACCGAACTGGCGCTGGCCGACCTGTCGACGGTCGAAAAGGCCATCACCCGTGACGGCAAGAAGGCCAAGAGCGGCGACAAGGACGCGATCCGCCTGATCGCCGTGCTGGAAAAGGTCCGCGCCCATCTCGACGCCGGCCTGCCGGCCCGCAGCCTCGGCCTGGACCCGGAAGACGTCGAACTGGTCCGCCCGTTCTGCCTGCTGACCATCAAGCCGGCAATGTACGTCGCCAACGTGGCCGAAGACGGCTTCGAGAACAACGACTACCTCGACCGCCTGAAGGCCTTTGCCAGCAAGGAAGGCGCACCGGTCGTGGCGGTCTGTGCCTCGATCGAATCGGAAATCGCCGACCTCGACGATGCCGACAAGCAGGAATTCCTCGACAGCCTCGGCCTGGCCGAACCGGGCCTGAACCGGCTGATCCGCGCCGGCTACCAGTTGCTCGGCCTGCAGACCTATTTCACCGCCGGGGTGAAGGAAGTCCGCGCCTGGACCATCCACGTCGGCGACACCGCGCCGCAGGCGGCCGGCGTCATCCACACCGACTTCGAACGCGGCTTCATCCGCGCGCAGACCATCTCCTACGCCGACTTCATCGCCTGCGGCGGCGAAGCCAAGGCCAAGGAAGCCGGCAAGATGCGCTCGGAAGGCAAGGAATACGTGGTGCAGGATGGCGACGTGATGAACTTCCTGTTCAACGTCTGAGCCTGAGCATGGACGCCACCGGATGCCGGTGGACGACAAAACCCCCGCAATGATTGAGCTTTGCGGGGGTTTTTGTTTATTTCTGCCCAGGGCGGTCGTTGAAATCCCGGCGTGAGCCGGGTGTGGGGCCGGAGATGACGCCATGGAGGCCTTCCGCACCGGAGCGACCCGGGCGGTCCCGGTCAGACAGACCAGTCATCCTCGCCGGCCGCGCCATCGCCTCCGGCGGGACCTGCCGCCGGCAATGCCGGCGAATGCGCCGACGCGGCGGGGGGCGGCGCAGCGGTGGCCAGCCGCGCGTCCGGTATCGGTCGCAGCACCAGCCACAGGGCGGCGGCAATCATGCCCCCACCCAGCGCGTGGGCCAGCGTGGCGGCTTCGCCCAGGATCAGCCAGCCCCAGAACACGCCGAACAGCGGGATCAGGAAAGTCACCGTCAGCGCCTTCAGCGGTCCCACATCCGCAATCAGTCTGAAGAACAGGATGTAGGCCGCCGACGTGCACAGCAGGCCAAGCGCCAGCATCGACATCCACACCGGGGCCTCCACCTCGCCCCAGGGAATCGAACGGGTCGAGACATCCAGGACGGCAAACGGCAGCAGCATCAATACTGCGCCGATCTGGCTGCCCAGGGCGACGATCCGGCTGTCGAGGCCGCCGCGTGCGGTAATCCAGCGCCGGGTCAGAAAACCGGCCAGCCCATAGCAGAACGTCGCCAGCAGACAGGCCGCCACGCCCCACAACACGGCCCCGCTGACATCGAGCGGCCCGGTACGGGTCAGGACGGCGACCCCGGCCAGCCCGACCAGTACGCCGGCGGCCCTGGCGCCGGTCATCCGCTCGCCAAAACAGGCCATGCCGACCAGCACGCCCATCAACGGGGTCATCGCATTCAGAATGGCGCTGTAGCCGGCTGGCAGCACCCGGGCCGCCAGCGCGTACATCAGGAACGGGATGCCGGAGTTGATCACTCCCAGCGCCAGCGCCGCGCCGAGTTTGCCGTGGAACGACAGCCGCACCCGCAGCAGCAGCACCAGTGCGAGCAGGCCGAAAGCGCCCAGCAGCACGCGGCCGAATGCCGTGGGCACGGCCCCCAGCACCGGGGCCGAAATGCGCATGAACAGAAAGCTGCCGCCCCAGAGTGCGGCAAGCAGGAACAGGCGGGCGAGACTGGCGGGATTCATGATTGACCGTGACCTTTGCATGCTGCACCGGGGGAACTGCTTCCCGGATTTTCAGGGGGAAAGGCCGATTCTTCAAACGATTTGTTCTGGCTGGCTATTTAGTCTGGCTAAATCCTGTCAGCCACCGGCGAAGGCTGTTGTATTCAGACCGGATTTGACGATCGCAGCGGGAAAACGCTAGTTTTACCGGCAGCTCAGTGGGTGATCAGGCATTGCCAACCGATATTTTCATTCCCGCTCATGCTGGAAGAGACCCTGCCTGACGCCCCTTCGACCCTGCTTTCTTTATCCATTACGTCATTGACAAATCAAAGCCACTAATTATTTCCGCGGTCAAATTTTTATTTAATAGAGATTATAAATGTCTGCGAGAAAATGCATGCCCGGTGCCCGCTTGAAACGGGTTGGCAATATGACGGCGCTTTCCCTTGCCGCACCATTTTATGCCCCTGCCGCCCCCGCACAAGTGGCCGAACCGCTGCCGGTCAGCTGGGAAATCGCGGCTACAGGCGCCGATGCCGCCCGGCGCGCCGGTTTCAGGGGAAAGGGCGTCGCCATCGGCGTGCTGGACAAGGGCTTTCTGGTCCGGCACCCGTTATTGTCCGGGCCCAATTTTCATCCGCTCGACAGCACCCTGAATATCGACGGCAACACGCTGATTTTCGACGCCCGCGTACTGCAGCGGGACGAGCGCGGCTATGCCACGCACGGTGCGTCCGTCAGCGCCGCCATTGCCGGGCAGGCCTATCCCGATCTTGGCTATCTCGGCGGCATCGCGCCCGAAGCTGACCTGTACCTGTCATCGATGACCCCCTCCGACGTGATCTTCGCCACGACACACGGGAGCAAAAGCGCGGAGGCCGACAATGACAACACCCTGTTCCAGCCTCTCGACCAGCAACTGCTCGGCCATGGCCTGCGCACCCTGTACCGGAATGTGTCCGCGCTGCGCGTGATCAACAACAGCTGGAATGACGAAGCGGCCGGTGATCGCCCGGCGGATGTCGATACCGCCTATCGACGCGCAAGGCAACTCGACACGGGAAACGCGCCGCTGATCGACAGCCTGCGTGCCGCCACCCGGCAGGATGTCCTGCTGGTATTCGCGGCCGGCAATGAGCACCGTGCCCAGCCGGGCCTGATGGCGACCCTGCCGCGCTACCTGCCTGAACTCGAACCCCATTTCCTGTCCGTGGTTGCGCTGGATGCGGAAGGCCGGCTGGCGGCATACTCGAACCAGTGCGGCGTCAGCAAGGCCTGGTGCCTGAGTGCGCCGGGCGACATCTATGCGGCCAGCGCCAGCCATGCCCCGGCCGGGGCCGGCCCGGCCTACAACCTGGTGCGCGTCCAGGGTACCTCGATCGCGGCGCCGCTGGTCAGCGGTGCAGCCGGGCTGATCAGGGAACGCTTCCCGTACATGACCATGGCCCAGGTACGCGGCGTCATGCTCAGTACGGCAACGCCCGAGGGCGCAGAGCGGGTCAGCGAGGCCCAGGGCTGGGGCCGGCTGAACGTGGCCAGAGCCTTGCAGGGGCCGGAACAGCTGCTTGGCGATCCGGTCTACCATCTCGACCGTGCCAGCGACCCGGAGGGCGATGTCTGGCGCAACGATATCGTCGCCGGCGGCCGGCTGGGCAAGGCCGGCAATGGCACACTGTCGCTGGCAGGCATGCGGAACCGCTTTGCCGGCGTCACCGTGCATGACGGGCTGCTGACGCTGGAACAGGCCCATGTCTTCAGCCAGTCAAGCCGGGTCGAGGGCGGGGAGCTGCGTGTCGACGGCTCGCTGGAGGGCCCGGCACTGGACGTGGCACCGGCAGGCACCCTGAGCGGCAGCGGCGATATCCGGGCGCCGACCCGGATCGACGGCAGCCTGGCGTCGCAGCAGGCATCGCGTGCACTGACCTTTCACCACTCGCTGATCCTGGGACGGCACAGCCGCACGCGACTTGCCGCCGCACCGCTCGTGCTGTCCGGTTCCCGGGCCCAGGCCATGCTCGGCGGCACACTGATACCGTCCGGTCTGACGGCAGGCAGTAGATCACTGCTCAGAACCACGGCCGGCGCACGCTATCACGGCCGCTTCGACCGCCTGCAGCAGGACCCGGCGCTGAAGGCCGCCGGCCAGCGCCATGACCTGCTGTTCGCCCCCGACGGCATCCGCCTCGCCGTCCATCCGCAAGCGCTTCCCGGTCAGCAGGCACTGACGGCCAATGCCGCCCGTGGCGCCACCCTGCTCAATCAGTTGCGCGACCATCCACAGGCGCTGGGCGACAGCCGCTACAACCGCTGGTTGCATCAGGCGCTGGCCGGGCACGCCGGCAGCCTGCCGCAAACCATCGGCGGCCAGATCCATGCCGACCTCGGTGCGGCACTGCTGCTGCAACCGCTGCGACTGCAGTCCGCCTTGCAGACGCAGCTGGGCCGCCCGGGACAAGTCCCGGGCGGCAAGCGCTGGTGGCTGGATGCGGTCAGCGAGCGAGCGCACAGCAGCGCCCGGCCCGGCATCGCCGCCAGCAAGGAGCACAGCAGCACGCTGCGGCTGGGGCTCGGCCTGCCGGTCAGCGAACGGCTGGCGTTCAGCGGCGGTTTCTCGCCAGGCAAGGACACGGTCAGCGCCGCCTCCGCCCACGCCCGGACCGACCTGCTCCAGCTGGGCGTGGCGGCACGCTACGGGCTTCGTTCACTTGATCACGGGCCGTATATCGGCGGGCAACTGGCCATCAGCCGCGCCAGCAGTACGATCACGCGCAATCTGGCGCCGCTGGGGCAGACACGAGGCGACACCGGCGGCTGGCTGTACGGTGCCGGCCTGACCGGCGGCTATCGCTGGCAGGTCGCGCCGGACAGCATGATCACGCCTCATGCCGGTCTGCAGGGCAGCCGGGGTCATCTGCGCGCGTTCCGGGAACATGGCGGCGAACTGCCCCTTTCCGTCGAACGCAGCACGCTGTCCACGCAGACCGCGCTGGCCGGCATCGATCTGGAACGACGCTGGCAGCGAGGACGCTGGACCCTGCTCCCCGGCCTGAGCATCGCTTACCAGCGCACACTCGGTCGCAGCAGCCAGCACAGCCAGGCCCGGATCGACGGCTTCACGGTCGGGCAGACCTCGGCGCGGCACGGCCGGGACCGCGTCGCCGCCAGTCTGAAGCTCGACGCCCGCTATGCCGACTGGACCGCCCGGGTGCGTCTGGCCGGCCTGACCGGCAGCGGGGACAGCGGTGGTGCAGCCAGCCTGCAGCTGTTCCGGGCATTCTGAGTCGGCAGGACAGAATGCCGGACAGCGAACAACCCGAGCCTGTTGGTCAACAGACTTCAGACTGTCCACAAACCCCGTCCACGAAGAATGGACGAGCGAAGCGAGGTTTCCCCGCGGCGGCGGGGACGGAAGAGGCAGGGTTCAATCAGGCAGGCTGCCGTGTTCACGACAGTTTCTGTCAGTCGGGCGTGCACCGACGCCACTGCAACCGTCTGTGCCCACCTTCATGAGCAGTCTGAAACCTGTTGGTCAACAGGCTTGCGGGTCTGCCGTGGTCGAGAAGCACACCCAGTGCGATCGCCCTGGCGATGCCGGCATCACGTCCCCTTCCTGACCGTCCCCGCTTTCAGAAACGCCCCGCGCACTTCGAACCGTACCTGCTCAATCACCTGCTGACGGTCGCGCAGCTGCAGCACGTGGCGCCCGGGCATCGGGAACCAGGCCAGCGTCGCCCCGCTGCCGAGCAGCCTGCCATCCAGCCACCACTGCGGCCGGGCAATGCCGCTGGCGCGAAACACCACGCGCTGGTTCTGCGGCGGGATGTCCGGGTCCAGCGCATAGATCGCGCCATCGACCGGATTGCCGATGCCGCGCGTGCGGCTGCGGCGGTCATCATCGGCCGCATAGATCATGTCGCGCGCGGTGCCGGGCAGGAAGTATTCGCGATGGGCGACTTCGACATTCCGCTCGAAGCGCACCTGGCGCCGCTCCACCCCGGCCGGCGGTGCCGGCGGGCGTGACGGCACGCCATCGTGCAGCCGGTTCATCAGTGCCAGCCAGACCGGCGCCGCGCCATGCATGCCGGACACGTCCCACATCGGCGCGCCGCTGGCATTGCCGACCCACACCCCGACCGTGTAGCGGCGCGAGTAGCCCACCGCCCAGTTGTCGCGCATGTCCTTGCTGGTACCGGTCTTCACCGCGCTCCAGAAGCGGGTGGCCAGCGCACTTTCCAGGCCGAAGGTGCGCGCCCGCGCGGTGCGGTCGGACAGAATGTCGCTGATGATGAAGCTGCTGCGCGCATCCAGCTGCCGGGCCGGCGCCGGCCGGGGGTCCCTGACCTGCCAGCGCAGCGGACTGCCAAGTCCCCCGGTCGCCAGCGTGCGATAGGCATTGACCAGCTCCAGCAGCCGGACATCGGCGGAGCCCAGCGCCAGGCTGTAACCGTAGTAATCGCCGGACTCGGACAGGCTGCTCAGGCCGAGGTCGTACAGGCGCTGGCGCAGCCGGTTCGGCGTAATCATCTCGATGGTGCGGACCGCCGGCGTATTCAGCGACGAGGCCAGCGCGGTCCGGACCGAAACCGGGCCCTTGAAATCCTTGTCGTAGTTCTGCGGCGCATACAGGCCGCTGCTTGTCCGCAGGTCGAGCGGGCTGTCGTTCAGCAGCGACGCCGCCGTCAGCCAGCGCCCTTCCAGCGCGATCTGGTACAGGAACGGCTTCAGCGTCGAGCCGGCCTGGCGCAGGGCGGTCACGCCATCGACTGCGCCGGCCCGCGACAGATCGCCACTGGAACCGACCCAGGCCAGAATGTCGCCGCTGGCATTGTCCAGCACCAGCAGCGCCCCATCCTCGACATTGCGCTGGCGCAGATCGGCCAGCTGCCGGCGCAGGACACGGGTGGCGAAACGCTGCAGATCGCCGTCCAGCGTGGTGCGAACGGTGCTGCCGGCCGCCTGCGGCGACCGCGCCAGCAATTTGCGGGCGAAATGCGGCGCCAGTTGCTCGCCGCGCAGATAGTCATTGCCGTGCCGCGCCAGCGCAAAGCGGGTTTCGGCATCGATCCGGGCGCAGTCCTGCGCCTTTGTGCCGACGCGGCCCATGTCGCGCAGAATGCCGCAGGCGCGCTGCGCGACCCGGTCCGGACTGGCATTCGGGGCGCGGATCAGCGCCACGGCGATCGCGGATTCGTGGGCATTCAGCCCTGACGGCGACTTGTCGAACATCGACGCCGCCAGCGCATCCAGACCGACGACCTCGCCCCGGAAACTGACCAGATTCAGGTATGCCTCGAGAATCTGCGCCTTGCTCCAGCGGCGCTCCAGCCACTGTGAACTGACCCCCTGCCCGACTTTCTGCACCAGCGAGCGCCGCTGCGCGCCGCGCCGCAGATCGTCGTCCAGCAGGCCGACCAGCTGCATGGTCAGTGTCGAGGCGCCACGCGTGCGCTGGTTCCACAGATAGCCCCAGCTGGCGGCGGCCACCGCCGACCAGTCCACCCCGCTGTGCTGATAGAAGCGACGGTCCTCCGACATCACCAGCGCCTGGCGCATGGCCGGCGAGATGTCGGTCAGCGTGACCCAGTCCAGCCGGCGCACCCGCGCATCGACCCGCATGCGCTGCAGCGGCTGGCCGTTACGATCCATCAGGGCCACGTCGGACGAACGCCAGCCGGCCTTGACCTGCTGAAAGTCCGGCATTGCCTGCACAGCCGGCGCGATGATCAGCGCGGCCAGCAGCGCCAGCCCGCGCCCGGTTCCGGCCAGCCTCACGGCTTCGCCTTTACCGTGAACGGCGGATTCGGCGCCGCACCGAACACGTCCGGCGCATACAGCGCCTCCACCCGGGTCGGCGGCAGCCGGAACACGCCGGCATTGTTCAGCCGCATGCTGTACTCGACGCTGAAGCCGCCGCGCGGCACGTACTGGTAGTAGGCGCGATAGCCGGCAAAGCGTCGCTCGACATAGGCCGGCCACGCGTCACCGCTCTGCTGTTCGCCCTGGGTGGCGATCTGCGAATCGCGGCCCATGCCGTTGCCGAGAATGCTGGCGCCGGCCGGCACCGGGTCGTCGACCACCACCCAGGTCATGCCGGCCTGGGCGCTGATGTCCAGTTTCACCCGCAGCACATCGCCGCGCGAATACTGGCCGGACACGCTCTGCTGCACCGGCGTGATGGTTTTTTTGACACGGTAGCCAGCCGCCTGCGGCGCCCCCAGCGGCACGGCCGCCAGCACCTGCACCGTCGCCCATGGCGCACCGCTGCCCTGCTGGGCCAGCGTCAGCGAGGCCTGACCGCGTCCCGGCCACGGCAGCATCACCGCTGCCGGCTGCGGCGTGGTCCAGGGCACGGTCCGCTTGCCGGCGCCCAGCGCCAGCTGCACCTGGCCGGTCACCGGCCGGGTTTCGAACTGGCTGCCGAACCGCTTCACCGCCAGCGTGCCCCAGGCATTGGCATTGGTGGTCCACCAGGCGCCCTTCTGCTGCCGCGCCAGCAATCCGGTCAGCAGCCGTGGCGCATCGTCCTTCCAGCCCGGCACCTTGCTGGCGACCAGCAGCAGCCGCGCCGCATTGACGTCGGCGTTGCCCATCAGCCACCACCAGTAGTCATCGCGCTCGGTGGAGAACACCAGCCGCGTGCCCTGATAGGTCAGCCGGCTGCGCAGGATCTGTTCGGCCTGATGCAGCTTGCCGTCGCGGTCGGCCACATCGGGCAGGCGCTGCAGCAGCGACAGCCAGTCGATCAGCATCGCTGTCGACCAGCTGTTCGGCTGGATAGTCACGGTATCGAGCTGACGCGCCCGGGCACGGTCGTAGCGTGACAGCGCTTCCAGCGCCGCCAGCCGGCGTGCATCGCCGGAATCGCGCGGCATCCACAGATCACGCCGCAGTTGCCCTTCGACAAACCGGGTCAGCCCGGTCAGCATGCGCTCGCGCGCCGCATCGGGAATCGTCCAGCCGGCTTCGTTCGATACCGACAGCAGATAGGCGGTCAGCGTGTCGCTGCCACTGGCGCGGCTGCCTTCCTGGGACGGGAAGTACTGCGCCAGCCCGTCGCCGTCCAGATAGGTCGGCAGCTCGGCCATGATCGCGTCCCAGCGCGCCTTGTCGTCCAGGCCGATGGCGATCGACGAACGCTGTTCGAGGCAGGTGAACGGATAGCGCCGGAACCAGTCGCGCACCGACGGCAGTTCGTCGGCCAGCCGCGCCTGCAACTGCACCGAGACGCCACCGCGGCCCGGCTCGGCCCCCGGCGGCAGGCCGACCGGGATCGCCAGTTCACCATCCAGCTGGCGCAGCGTGGCCTGCTGCACCGTGACCGGCGTGGCCGCTTCGACCTGCTGGCTGAAGGCCAGCCGGTCCTGCGCGTGTTCACCCCCCTGCTCCTTCGCCGTCAGCGTCCACGGCAGGGTGGTGATGCCGGCCGGCACCACCACATTCCATTTGACCTCGCGTGCCTCGCCGGCCGGGATCTGCACCGTCTGCGCAGCCAGTGCCGGCAGGCCGGGCGCCTGTGCCTCCACTACCGTTTTCATCGCCCGGCCGGAGCCGTTGCGCACGGTGATGCCGGCCTCGACCCGGTCGCCGGATCGCGCCAGCGGCGGAATGCCGGCGGTGATCTGCAGGTCCTGGGTCACGGTAATGGTGGCCGATCCGGTGCCGAAGTACGCCGAGCCGGCGTCGGCGATCGCCACCAGCCGGAAACGGGTCAGCGCATCGTTCAGCGGTACGCTGACGGTGGCGCTGCCGGTCCGGTCCAGCACCACCCGCGGCTGCCAGGTCAGCAGGGTATCCAGCAGCTCGCGCGTCGGCGCAAAGCCGCCGCCGCCGCCCGG
Organism: Microvirgula aerodenitrificans DSM 15089; assembly: GCF_000620105.1. Classification (NCBI taxonomy): domain Bacteria; kingdom Pseudomonadati; phylum Pseudomonadota; class Betaproteobacteria; order Neisseriales; family Aquaspirillaceae; genus Microvirgula; species Microvirgula aerodenitrificans. The sequence goes on from NZ_JHVK01000013.1 coordinate 67,528, forward strand.
CTCGAGCGCCTTGCGACCGAAGTGGCGCTTGCCGACCACCTGCAATTGCGCGGTCGAGGTCTCCACGCCATAACTGCGTCGCTGCAGCATGGCGTCCAGCAGATTCCAGCTGGTGTTCGGCTGCAGTTCCAGCAAGGCCTCGTCCACCGCCGCGAACGCCACTTCCGTGCCGGCCGGGACCGGCTGGCCGTTCGGCAGCTTGACCTGGACCCTGACCGTCGCCGTCTTGCGGATCGAATACACCGGCTTGTCCGGCGTCACCGTCACCGCCAGCTGGTGGCCGGCGCTGCCGACGGTGATTTCCGCCAGCCCGTATTTGAAGGCCGGTCGCGACAGGTCGACCATGGCGGTCGGCGCCTGGTATTCGCCGCCCTCGTTGCGGAAGGCATCCCACCAGTCGCGCGGCGTCTTCCAACCCCAGGTAAAGAACGAATACCACGGCACCTCACGCACGCGGCCACGCACGGCCAGCACCGACACATAGACGTTCGGCGCCCAGTCCGGCCCGATCTTCAGCTCGAAAGACGGGTCCTTGCCGCTGAGTTCGATCACCCGGGTCTCGATCACGCCCTCGCGCTCGATGGCCAGCAGCGCCGTCGCCTTGCGGAACGGCATCCGCACCTGGAAGCGGGCGGTATCGCCCGGCTGGTAGCGCTTCTGTTCCGGCAGCACGTCGATGCGGTCATTGTTGTCGACGTCGAACCACATCTCGTCGCGGTTGCTGACCCAGATGCGCTGCGCGGCACGGGCGCTGTGGCTGTTGCCGTCATCGGCCTCGGCGATCAGCTCGATGCTGCCTTCCCGGGCCAGTTCGATCTCGCAGAACATCAATCCACGGCGGTCGGTCTTGCCATCGCAGACCTGGCCCAGATCCTTGCTGGTTTCCTGATGGTCATACGCATAGAAACCGCCAACCAGCCGTTTGCGGGTCGACAGGTATTCATGCTGGCGCGCCCTGACGCTGACCGTGCGATTGGCCACCGGCTGCCCGCGGGTATCCAGCACCACTGCCTTCAGGCTGACCCGCTTGCCGGCTGCGACCCAGTCGTCGACCGCCAGCCCGACGCGCACGCCGGCCGGCCACAGCGTGACCGTGCGCGACAGCGTCTGCACTTCACCGTTCGGGTCGCTGTAGGTCGCCTCCATCACCATGTCGTATGGCCGGTCGAGCTTCGGCAGCTCGCGCACGGCGGTCTGGCCATTGCCGTTGCCGTCGAGGGTGAACGCGGACTTGTCCAGCACCACCTTGCCGTCCAGCGACTTCTGCGGTTCGCCGCGCGCACTTTCCGGTGCGGCGAAACTGAAATTGTCATAGCCGTCGGCCTGGTCGTAGCGTGCGCGCAGCATGGCGCTGACTTCCACCGGCAGGCCTTTGGCCGGCCCCCCGGTGCCGTAGGCCATCGACACCCGCACCGGTATCCGGCCCGGCGCAATGGTGGTCTTCGGATCGGTGCCCAGCTGACCCCGCATGACCGGCAGGCGGAACTCCTCGACCCGGAAGCGGCCGGTGTACAGGGTGATGCCGTCCAGATCGATACTGGCAGGACGGGTGTCGCCCGACTGGCGGGTCGGCTTGCGCGTCAGCGTCACCGAGTACATGCCAAGCCTGGCCGCCTTCGGCAGGGCAAAGCTCGATTCGGCATGGCGCCCGCCGCGCCAGCTCAGCGGGAAACGGTACTCCTCGCCGCTGCCCTCATGGGTCACGGTCATCTGGTCCGGCAACTGCCCGGCCTTCGGCAATGCCAGACCGCGAGCGGTCTCGACGCGCAGGAAATGCTTCATCGACACCGTTTCGCCGGCACGGAACAGCGGCCGGTCGAATACGGTGCTGGCGCGCACGGTCGGCTGCGGCGTGGTGTCGGTCGGCACCGGGAAGCGCCACGGCTCGATCCCCTGGTTCCAGCCGGAACGCACGAAGGACACGTCCTCGCGGCCCTGCGCATCCTTCTTGCGCGCAGTGACAAACAGCCCGTACAGCCCGCCGTCCGGGCAGCGCCCGGCTTCATCCAGCGGCTGGTCGATGCGGGCGACGCCCTGCGCATCGGTCTTGCCCTGCCACAACAGCTCGCGGCGGCAGTCGTAGACCGACACCCGCGCGTCGGCCACCGGCCGGGCGCGGTCGAGCGTGGTCACCCACACCGCCGCATTGTCCCGCCCGCGCTTCAGGTGCACGCCAAGATTGGTCACCAGCATCGCGGTGCGCACATACATCGGCGCGTCCTCGGCCAGCAGCGACTTGCCGAGCAGGCGCGATTTCAGTTCGACCACGTGCAGGCCCGGTTCGCGCGCCGGAATGCCAACCACCGAGAACGGCCACTTGCCGCTCTTGTCCTGCACCATCGGCACCTGCATCGCCTGCACGCCGTGCTGCCCCTGCAGCAGGCTCAGGCGGCGGGTCTCCACCGGCTTGCCGCGCACCAGGGTCGTCGTCTCGTGCCAGCGTTCGACCCGGGCCAGCCAGTCCATCATCGAGCGGTCGTCGGTCACGGTCAGGTTGTTGGCACCAACCTGGATCTGGCGGACATCGAGGCCGGCCTCCACGTCGCGCAGCGTGACCGCGATGGCCGGGTCGGCATTCAGTTCGACAATGCCGAACGGTGCGGCGGCGAACTTGGCCAGCGGCGGTGCCGAGGCGGTGGAGAACGCGAGCGGGAACGAGGCCCGGTTGTCCAGCGTGCGACCGCTGTCATCCCTGAAGCCATCCGGCAGCGTCAGGGTAAACGCGGCATTGGGCGGGAACGGCGGCTTGAAGCTGACCTCGTAGACCGTGCTTTCGGTGTCGCGACCGAAATCCGGCTTGCGCTCGCCGTTCGGCGTCCGCAGCCGGATCTGCTCGGCCAGCTTGCGCGTGACCGGCGCCGAGAAATGCAGCGTGACCGGACGCAGCGGAATGCATGCTGCCTTTGCGCTTTCGCGCTTGCAGGTGAACGAGGCATTGAAGGCCTCGCGCACCGGGTACTCCAGCGTCTGCCGCTCGGCGCTGCCCGGACGCGTCAGCACCAGCTTGACCCGCTTGCCGGCCGGCAGGCGCTGGCCGCAGCTGACCGCGTCGACATTGGCCGCCTGCTGCTGCCAGCCCAGGTGCTTGATCAGCGCATTGCGGTCAGCAGCGGCGACACGCCGGGCCGGCAGCCGTTCCGGCGATCCCTCGACCTGGCAGAACATCGGCACTGGAGCCGCGACCCGGCCATTGAAGCGCAGGGCAAAGGTCTGGTCCTCGTCGACGGTGCCGCCGTTGTACGGTGCGCTTTCCACCACCGCCAGCGGGCCGGTGGAAAAGCGGAACTGGCGCTGGCCGCTGATTGCCTCACCGGCCAGCGTGGTCAGCGCCGGCCTGACACTGAAGCGGCACGTGGTCGCCGCCGGCACCCCGTGCGGGAAGTCCATGACCCACGAACGATCGTCGATCCAGTGGCCGTTGCCCTTCTGCGCGCAGTCGATGTCGAACGGCGCCGGCGCGGACACATTGCCCATGCGGATCATCGGTGCGGAAAACGTCGCCCGCACCTGCTGGATCTCGCGCACCTCGTTCTGCGGGGAGAAGGACAACACGCTCGCGGCCATCGACCACGGCGAAGCCAGGGCGATGGCGAGCAGGGCGAGGGTATGGGTGGTTTTCAGTTTCATGACGATCGGCAGGCAAGGACGAAGAAAAGGGGCAAAACAGCGGTCGACAGCCCCGAAAGGGCAGCGCATGCGGACGGAATCGACAACTGCCGTTACCTTACCTGTTTAGCCTGTTTGCTGATACCGCCCGGCAAATACATGAAAAAGCCCCGCGCAAGCGGGGCTCAGACTGTCCACACACTCCGCGACGACGAACGGGCGGGCGTAGCAGGGTTGCCGGGAAACGGTACCGGTGGCCGCCTTAGCGGTACACCAGCCCGCCGTCGATCATCGGCGCCTGACCGGTCATGTAATCGGCGTCCGGACCGGCCAGATAGGACACGAAGGCGGCCACGTCGTCCGGCGTCTCGGCACGGCCGAGCGCGATGCCTTCGACGAACTTGCGATAGGTCGCGCCCGGTTCGGCACCGGTGGCTTCGACCATGCCCTTGTCGATCTCGACCCACATGTCGGTGCCGACCACGCCCGGGCAGTAGGCATTGACGGTGATGCCGGACGAGGCAAGTTCCTTGGCCGCCGCCTGGGTCAGCGCACGAATGGCGAACTTGGTCGCGGAATAGACGCCGAGCAGCGCATAGCCCTCATGGCCGGCGATCGACGAGGCATTGATGATCTTGCCCTTGTGCCCGCGCGCCCTGAACTTCTTCGCCGCCGCCTGGATGCCCCACAGCACACCGTCGACATTGATCCTGAAAATGCGCTCGGTTTCCGCCGGCGTGACATCCAGCAGCGCCCTGACCTGGGCGATGCCGGCGTTGTTGACCATGATGTCGAAGCCGCCGAGCGTCTTCTCGGCATGCTCCACCGCCGCATACACCTGATCGCGGTCACCGACATCGGCCACGAAAGTCGTGGCCTTACGTCCGAGCGCCGCCACTTCGGCCGCCACGGCGGCCATCTTGTCCTGGTGCAGGTCGACGATGGCGATATCCGCGCCATCCTTCGCCAGCCGCAAGGCAATGGCACGGCCGATTCCCTGACCAGCCCCGGTAACCAGGGCCACTTTTCCATCAATAGTGCGCATGATGTTTCCTTCCGGATGTGGGTAATACGGTGGATCCGTATCCGATTCTGCTCCGTTTTCCGGCACGAGGGTTTGCCCTGCGACATCAGAACGGCTCCCGGCAGCTCGACTTGCGGACCCGCGGAGTAAAATGACGGCGGCAAGCCGGTCTGCCCCCGGCCAGGCTTTCCCTGCAACGGCGGGGCATGCCAGGCGAGAATCTCTGTCAAGTATTTGTACCTGAACACAATATTTGTGTCATAAGCACGCCAGACTACACGTTTGCCCTGCCGTTGCCCGCCCGGACCGGAGGGAAAAACATATACGCCATCAAGCCCGTATGAAAAGACGACTGCAATGTTCAACAACAAACTGAAGCAGGCCTGCGCAGCGCTACAGCAGCAGGTCGATGAGCAGGCTGCGATCATGCAGGCGCTGGACCGCGCCTCGGCCATCATCACCTTCGATCCCGACACCACGGTGCTGAGCGCCAACGCCAATTTCCTGCGCACGCTCGGTTATCGGGACAGCGAAGAAGTCGTGGGCAGGAAACATGCGACCTTCTGCCTGCCGGAAGACGCCGCCAGCCCGGCCTACCGGCAGTTCTGGGAGCGGCTCAAGCGTGGCGAATCCTTCAGCGGCCGGGTACGGCGCAAGGCCGCCGACGGCCGCATCGTCTGGCTGGAAGCCAGTTACAACCCGATCCTGGACCCGACCGGCAGGGTGGTCCGCTACATGAAATTCGCCACCGACATCACCGCCAGCGTCGATGCCGAGGCGGTCATGCAGGCCAAGCTGAATGCCATCGATCGCGCGATGGCGGTGATCGAATTCGCGCCGGACGGCCTGATCCGCGATGCTAACGACAACTTCCTGAACGTGATGGGCTACCGGCTGGACGACATCCGGGGCAAGCACCACCGGCTGTTCTGCGAAGACGAATTCACGGCCAGCGCCGAATACCAGGCGTTCTGGCACAACCTGGCCAGCGGCAAGCTGTTCAGCGGGCAGATCAAGCGCATTGCCCGCGACGGCACGCCGCGCTGGCTGGAAGCCAGCTACAACCCGGTATTCGGCAGCGATGGCCGCACGGTCATCTCGGTGATCAAGTTCGCCAGCGACGTGACGGCCAACGTGCTCCAGCAACAGCAGGAAAGCGAGAGTGCGCGCTTCGCCTACCGCGTGTCGCAGGACACGCTGTCGATGTCCAATTCCGCCGTCGACTCGATCCGCCTGAATGTCGACGAGATCCAGAAGATGGCAGACAGCATTGGTCAGGCCGGCGAGAACGTGCAGGCGCTCGGCGCCCGTTCCGGCCAGATCACATCAATCGTGCAGACCATCAGGGACATCGCCGACCAGACCAATCTGCTGGCACTGAACGCGGCCATCGAAGCCGCGCGTGCCGGCGAAACCGGCCGCGGCTTCGCCGTGGTCGCCGACGAGGTGCGCAAGCTGGCCGAGCGCACCGCTTCGTCGACCGCCGAGATCGGTGCCATGGTGTCCGAGATCCAGCAACGGACCCGGACCGCCGTCAGCCATATGGAACAGGTCCAGGCGCAGGTCGGCCAGAGCGTGTCGCTGACCGAGGCCACCGGCGCCACCATGAACCGGATCAGCGAAGGCGCCCGCTCGGTCGTCGACGCCATCGGTCAGTACGCGACACTGAAGGCCTGATCGGCATCAGAAGCGGTAACCGAGCCCGGCCGACACGCTGAAGCCGTTGCCGGGCAGGAAGCCCGGCTGGGCGGCGGTTGCCTTGTTGCGGATTGCGTAGCTGCTGGCGTAGCGCTCGTCGGTAATATTGTCCAGTTGCAGGAACAGGCTGAGCTGTTTGTTGCGGCGATAGTCGACCTTGAAGCCGAGCAGTGCATACGGGTCCTGATAGATCGACGACGTATTGGCATGGTCGGTCGGTGTCGCCTGCGGCAGCCAGCGCACATTCGGGCCGAAGCGCCAGTCGCCGGTCCGGTACAGCAGTTCGGCGCTGATCAGATGGCGCGGCACGCCGGCGATCTGATTGCCGGCGAATTCGCCGCCGCGAAAACGGAAATCGCTGTAGGTCCACGCCAGCCGATAGTCGATGGCGCCGCTGGCCGTCACCGGCAGCGAGCCGTTCAGCCCGGCCTCGATCCCCTGGTGGCGGGTACCGCCGGCATAGTTGTAGGTGCCGACCCTGATGCCGTAGCCGTCGGTGGTCGAGATCAGTTCGTCATCGACATCGCTGTAATACGCCGTCAGCGACCCGTTCAGCCGGCCGGCCAGCAGCTCAGCCTCGGTGCCGATCTCGAACGTGGTCGCTTTCTGCACCCCGAGTTTGACCAGTTCCGCGCGGGCACCGGCCGGATTCTGCGGCGACACTTCCCCACTGACGATTTCCCAGTAGGTCGGTGCCTCGTTGCTGCGGCTGATATTCGCGTAGCCGCGCAGGCCCGGCCTCGGCGTCCAGTTCAGGCCGATTTTCGGCGTGGCATAGTCCCAGGACTGGTCCAGCGACGAGCCGTCATCGCGGCTGCGCGCATCCCGCACCACATGACTCCACTTGACCTCGCCGACCAGTTGCCAGTCCGGTGCGAACTGCCAGCCGAGCCCGGCCAGCGCCTCGCGGTTTTCCGCCTGCAGCGCATAGTTGCCGAAACGCTGCATCGGCTGGCCGGTCTTCGGACTGGTCGCATACAGCTCGCGGTCCATGTCGCTGCGCGACCACGCCAGCGCCAGCCGGTAATCGAGCTGCCGCCACTTGCCGTCCAGCGTCCACTGCGCGCCGACCGTCTCGCTGCCGGTCACGGTGGTGCTGGTCTGGTTGTTGAAGCGGTCGTCCGTATTCTGCCAGTACACGCCAAACCCCTGCCGCAGTGCGTCGTCTCCCCATTGCGAACGGTTGGCCAGCCGCAGCTGGCGCGCGGCACGGCGCGGGTCGCGGCTGTACACATTCAGCAGCTTGTCCTGCGCGGTATTGCCGTCCCCCATGACGCCGCGCGGATTGCTGTCGATGCGGTCCCTGGGCACCACGGTCGGGATATCGAACTGCAGGTCGGTCCACGACAGATAGCTGCGGTTCTCGAAGCGGTCGCCAAGACGGAAGCCGGTATTGGCCTGCACGCTGCTGCGCGTCGATCCCGAGTGATGACGGTAGCCGTCGTAGTTGTCGGCGCTGACGCTGAGGCGACCGTCGAGCTGCTCGCCCTGCCCGCCGACGGCGGCCTGCAGCGCCTGACGGCCAAAACTGCCGCCTTCCAGCCGCAACTGCCCGCGCCCGTCCGCGCCGGTCATCGACTGGAAGTCCAGCTCGCCGCCGAGCGTGGTCGCCCCCGGCGTCGTCGCGTTGGCGCCGCGCCGGGCGGTAATGAATGCACTGTTGCGCGGTTCGAGCAGGCCGATGATGAATGACCCGTCGGCCTCGTTCAGTGGCAGCCCGTCCTGCAGCAGCAGCACGCCGCGATTGACCGGATTGCTCTGGATACCGGAACCGCGAATGCTCAGCCGGGGCTGGTCCGCGCCGCCGAAAAAGTCCTGGATGATGATGCCCGGCTGGTAGTCGAGCGCATCGCGCAGCGTCGCCAGCCGGGTTTCCTGCTGTGGCTCGGCCAGATTGGTACCACCAGGCACGCGGGCCAGTTTCGCGCGGGCCTGCCCGGCCGTCGGCGCCAGCGGCACGGCCTGTCCTTGCCGGTCGGACACGACCACCGGCGTCAGCACGACTTCGTCATCGGCGAGGGCGGCCGCCGGCAGGGCAGCGGCGATCGCCAGGCCCAGCAGCGGGCGTTGGAACGCATTCGGGAACATCGGAACTCTCTTTCAGGATGGGGGCGCCGCTCAGCCGTGCACGTAGAACATGCTTTTGGCGAGCAGCACGATGGCGACCATGTGACAGAACACGCTGAGGTGGAGACGGCGGAAGCGGACCGAACTCATCTGTCCGCACCCGCGCCAGCGCATGGCGAGCAGGAAGTGGCCGAACACGCTCAGCGCCAGGGCGATCTTCAGCGCCAGCAGCGTGCCGAAGCCGCCGGCGAGCGGCGTCATCAGCGCCGCGCGGTGATGCCAGCCAAGGCCGAGGCCGGCGCTGAACAGCACCAGCAGCACCCACGGCATCAGCGAGCGGGCACGGGCGGAGATCGCCTGTTCCAGCTCGCGCATCGACGCCGCCGGCATTCGCCTGCGCACGCCTTCGAGGATCAGGACTTCGAAAAACACCGTGCCGATAAAGATCAGCGCGGCAAACAGGTGCAGGATCAGCAGGACGGGATAAGTCATCGGGACAACACTCCGGGGTGGACAAGGGCGGCATGCAGGGCGGCGGCGACCTGGTCGCGGGACTGGCCGGGACGGCGGTCGTCAATATCGAACCGGCGCAGCGAGCCGGCATCGAGCAAGGCGCAGCGGTCGACCAGCCCGACCAGTTCGTCCGGGTGGTGGCTGACGCAGATCAGCGCCGCGCGGGTCTGCGCCAGCAAGGAACGGCAGACCTCGCCGAGTGACGCGCGCAGGCCCGGATCGAGCGCGCTGAACGGCTCGTCGAGCAGCAGCAGGTCCGGCTCCAGCGCAAAGGCCCGGGCCAGTGCCGCCCGTTGCGCCATGCCGCCGGACAACTGCCCGGGCCAGGCATCGGCCTGTGCGCCCAGCCCGACCCGCTCCAGCCACTCGCCGGCCCGCCGGCGCGCCTCGGTGGCACCGCAGCCGGCGGCGCGCAGCGGAATTTCCACATTGGCGCGCACGCGCCGCCAGGGCAGCAGCCGCGGTTCCTGGAACACCAGCAGCGGGTGGGCAAAGTCATTGCGATAGCCGCCCTGCGATGGCACCAGCAGCCCGGCCGCCAGTTTCAGCAGCGAACTCTTGCCGCTGCCGCTGACACCGAGCAGGCCGAGGTGCTCGCCGGGACGCAGTTGCAGATCAACACCATCGACAATGCGGCGACCGCCGCGATCGATGGATACCCCGCGCAGTTCAAGCATGGTTTGCCTCCTGCCAGCGGGTCAGCCGGCGCTGCAGCGGTTGCTGCACGCTGAATTCGAGGACCGCCACCAGCAGCAACAGCAGCAGCGCCCATGCATACAGCTCGCCGCTGTCGAAGGTGCTGCGGGCATTGGCCAGCGCAAAGCCGGCGCCGCTGTCGGCGCCGAGCACCTCGGCCATCACCACCACCCGCACGCCACCGCAGGTGGCAATCAGCAGCGCGGCGGTCAGCGGCGCAGCCAGATGCGGGACATACAGGTGCCAGAGCCGCTGCCACGGCCGCAGCCGGTAGACCGCAGCCATTTCGACCAGTGCCGGGTCGAGCATCTGCATGCCCCTGACCGTATTCACATACATGCCGGGCGCGACCATCAGCGTGGCGATAAACACCACCATGGCCGAGCCGAGGCCGAACCACAGCATGGCCAGCACCACCACGACCACCGGCGGCACCGCCATCAGCAACCAGCGCAGCGGTTCGAGCAGGCCGCGCAGCCGTGGTGACAGACCGGCCAGCAAGCCGAGCGCAAAGCCGGCTCCCGCGCCAAGTCCGACGCCGGCGGCGATGCGCAGCAGGCTGGCGCCGGCCTGGGCATGAAAATCATCGCTGTGCAGCAAGCGCCACAGCGCGGCCAGCGTCTGCAGCGGCGTCGCCATCAGCAGCGGCCCCAGCCGGATCGCAGCCAGTTGCCACAGCAGCAACAGCAGCGCCCCACCGGCCAGCGCCCAGATCCGCGACGTTCGCCGCGAGACGGCAAGACGGGGCGCGCTCATGGTCCGTAGAACCCGACGTCGGGCAGGCGGCCACCGATCGCCTGCGGGTGCTTGTCGGCAATCAGCCGGTACAGCGCTTCCAGTTGCGGACGGACTTCGCTGGCCGGGCGGCTGTCGAGCCGGGTGACGCGGATCGACGCCTCGATGGCGGCGACCGGCAGTTGCGGCAGATGGCGATGCGTCAGTTCGGCGCAGGCACGCGGCTGTGCCGAGCACCAGCGGGCCGAGGCCGCGTACGCGTGTTCGACCGCACGCGACAGCGCCAGGTCCGGTGCGCGGCGTGAACTGGCCATCAGCCCGGCCTGCGGCAGCGCCGGCTGGCCCGGAAAGGCCTCGCGCCACGCCGAAGCCAGACTTTGCGAGCGGTACAGCGGCGCACCGCCGGCCCGGGCATTGCGCCATAGCAGCAGCGACGCCATCGGCTCGCCGAGCACGGCGTGGTCGGCCTGTCCGGCCAGCATCAGCGCGACCGCATCCTGCATGTCGCGGGTGCGCCGCAGCGTGACCTTGCCGGCCACGTGCTCCGCCCGCAGCACTTCGTCGAGCAGAATGGCCGGCAGATCGCGCGAGAACGACGTCAGCAGCACCTTGCCGGACAGGTCGGCATAGCGCCTGACCTGCGGGTCGCGGCTGACCAGCCACAGCTGGCCCCATACCGAAATGTTCAGCAGCCGGACCGGCTCGCCGCGATTGGCCAGCAGTGCCGGCAGATTGGCCGGCGCAGCGGTGTAGTCGACCTGGCCATTGGCCAGCAGCACGCGCAACTGGTCGGGGTTCTGCCACAGCCGGAACGTCACCCGGTCCGCATGGGATTTCAGTGCCCCGCTGTCGATCATGTGCAGCAGCGGGAAGCTGACCACCGATGCCGGCCCGGCCAGTGTCAGCGGCGGGCGCGTCTCCGCCGCACCGGCGGTGCCGGCCAGCAGCAGACACAGCGCGGCCGCGGCATGCCGGGCCGTATTGATTGATTTGATAATACGAATTATTCTCATGCTGTCATTTTCGCTGCATGAGACCCACACCCCCAATGACATATGTCATGACGCAGGAAAAACGCATGCCGGACGTCCCGTCCCTCCCCCTGCTGTCCGGGCACCCGCTGTTTCGCAGCCAGCCGGCCACCGTGCTCGATGCACTGGTCCTCGGCGCGTCGGTGCGGCGGGTGGCGGCGGGCGGACAGCTGTTTCGCGAGGGGGACCCGGCCGGTCATTACTATCTGGTCATCAGCGGCAGCGTCGAGATGCTGCGCTATGGCCAGGATGGCGAAGAGCGGGTATTCCGCCTGTACGAGCGCGGCCAGTTGGTCGCCATCGCGGCAATGTTCATGGCCCATGCCCGCTATCCGATGAATGCGCGCGCACGCACCGACCTGGCCGTCCACCGGCTGTCGCGCGCCGCGCTGCACCAGGTCTGCGCGGCCCATCCTGATATCGCCATGCGCCTGCTCGAAGTGGTCAGCCAGCAGCTGTACCAGCATGTGAACCAGGTGGACTGGCTGACCGGCAGCTCGGCATCGCAGCGGCTGGCGGCCTACCTGCTCGGCCTGCCGCGCACGGCGGACAGTACCGCGGTCCAGCTGCCGCTGAGCCAGCGCCAGCTGGCCGCCCATCTCGGCGTTCGCGCCGAAACCCTGAGCCGGCTGCTGTCCGAATGGACCCAGCGCGGTCTGGTTCGCGGAAGGCAACGCACCTGGGCGCTGTGCGACATCGTGCCGCTGCAGCGGCTTGCAAGTGCATCGTCGCGCCCCTTCTGAACGAACCACCGGTCAGGCAATGCAGCCTGCTAAGACGCGTTTAAGTCATGACGGATGTAATGGTCGGGCTTTTTCAGACGGTTGACACCGGCCCCGATGGTGAAACCGGCCAACCGTCTGGCCCGCTGAATGCCGAACCTGGAGTTGCCGTCATGCGTCGCATCCTGATCTGTATGCCGCTGCTGTTGGCCGGCGCCGCCGTACACGCCGCGCCGCCCACGCCGTCCCCCTGCACTGATGCCCCTCGCGCCCAGTGGCTGAGTGATGAACAGTTGCTCAGCGAGGTCAAGCGCATGGGCTACAAGCTCAAGCGCTACGAACAGGAGCGCCAGTGCGTCGAAGTCGAGGGCTGGGACCGTAATGGCCAGCGCGTCGCACTGCGTGTCGACCCGGCCACCGCCCGCATCGTGCAGACTACGTTCAAGTAGCGCCTCACCCCCTCTTTTCCCCGGGTCGGTCATCAACCGGCCTTTTTTATTTTTTGCCGGCTGCGACCGCGTTACCATTCCGCCGGAACCCTTATCGGAGTCAAGGTCATGAGAGTGCTGCTGGTTGAAGACGATCCCCTGCTCGGCGACGGGCTGGAAGCCGGTTTGCGCCAATCCGGTTTCAATGTCGACTGGATGAAGGACGGTGCCGCCGCCCGTGCCGCCATGGCCGCCGCGCCGTATGATGCCGTGGTGCTGGATCTGGGCCTGCCGCGCGTGTCAGGGCTGGACGTGCTGTCCGACTGGCGCCGCCAGCAGGTGATGACGCCGGTGCTGATCCTGACCGCGCGCGATGCGGTCGAGGACCGCATCAAGGGCCTCGACGCCGGCGCCGACGACTATCTGGTCAAGCCGTTTGCCCTCGGCGAGCTGGTGGCCCGGCTGCGCGCACTGATCCGCCGCTCGCACGGCCGCGCCAACCCGGTGTTCGAGCACGGGACGCTGATCCTCGACCCGAATGCGCGCACCGTCAGCCAGGACGGCCGGGCGGTCGAGCTGACCGCCAAGGAATTCCAGCTGCTGGAACTGTTCCTTGAAAACAAGAACCGCGTACTGCCGCGCGCGCTGCTCGAAGAGAAGCTGTACGGCTGGGCCCAGGAACTGGACAGCAATGCGCTGGAAGTCCACGTCCACCACCTGCGCAAGAAACTCGGCAGCCAGCTGATCCGTACCGTGCGCGGGGTCGGCTACCAGTTGGGCGAGGCATGAAGGTCGGCAGGCTGCGCGGCGTCCCGTCGCTGAAGCGACGGCTGCTGACGGCATTCCTGATCCTGCTGCCTGCGGCATGGATGGTCAGCGCCGTCATCAACTACCGTGCCGCCTCGCTGGCGGTCAACGAACTGTTCGATACCGAGCAGGCGTTCTTCGCCCAGATCCTGGCCTCGGTCAATCTCGAGGCCCGCGCCCAGGGCTACAAGATCCGCCCGACGCTGCCGCGCACGCTGCACGAACTGTTCGACGACGGCGACGAAGAGGAAATGGACGCCGATATCGCCTTTCAGCTGCGCAACGGCGCCGGCGAAATCATCATCGCCGACATCAACCAGACCGAACTGCCGTTCAGCCGCGACTACAAGGGCTTTTACAACGTCCGCATCGACAACCGCGAATGGCGGCTGTTCTACCTGCACGACCGGAACAACGACGCGTTCGCCCTGGTCGGCCAGCGGATGAAAACCCGCAACAAGCTGGTCAGCCGGCTGGTGCTCGGCCAGATGATGCCGTGGCTGATGGCATTGCCGGCGCTGCTGGTGCTGATGTGGTGGGGGGTGCGCCGCAGCCTGCGCCCGGTCGACCGGCTGGCGCGCGACGTGCGCGAGCGCGCCCCGGACAATCTGGCGCCGATCGCCGCACCGGTGCCGGCCGAAGTCGGTCCGCTGGTGGTCGCACTGAACCGGCTGTTCGCGCGACTGGAAACCACGCTCGCCAACGAGCGCCGCTTTACCGCCGATGCCGCACACGAGTTGCGCACGCCGCTGGCCGCGCTGCGCGTACAGCTGGAAGTGGCGATGATGGCCGGTGACGACGCGTCGCGCCGGCGCGCGCTGGCCAAGGTCATGAGCGGCATCGATCGCGCCACGCGGCTGATCGAGCAACTGCTGACACTGGCCCGGCTCGATCACCTGGCCGCGGCCGATCGACGTCCGGCCGACCTGGCACTGTGCGCACGACGCGCGGTCGTGCTGTGCGCCGACGCCGCCGATACCCGCGCCATCACGCTGACGGCACCGGCCGAGGGCGTGATCTGGCCACTGGCCGGCGACGAAGGCATGCTGGAAATCCTGCTGCGCAACCTGATCGACAACGCCATCCGCTACACCCCGCCGGGCGGCGAGGTCTGGGTCGAGTGCGACGCGGCCGCGCTGTCGGTCTGCGACAACGGCCCCGGCGTCGCGCCGGAATGGCTGGAACGGGTCAAGGAACGCTTCTCGCGACCGGAAGGCCAGCAGGCCAGCGGCAGCGGGCTCGGCCTGTCGATCGCCGAGCGCATCGCCGAGCTGCACGGGCTGAAGCTGACGCTGGACAACCGCCCCGGCGGAGGCTTCATCGCCAGACTGAGCCGGGTCGGCTAGCCATCAAGCAGCGACGGCATCATCACCGTCCGCAGCAGGATCTGCCCGTCGCCCTGGCGCTGGCGGCGGGCGAACCACCATGCCGCGCCCTTCTTGATCGTCAGCATGGTCGGCGTGCCGGTCAGCAGCTGCGAGGCTACCTGGCCGATCCACGGCTGATGGCCGACCACCACCAGTGACTCGCCGCATTCCGGCCAGTCGATGGCCGACAGCACGCGTTCCCACGGCTGGTCCGGATTCAGTTCCGGCAGCACTTGCGCATGCTTGCCCAGGTGCGCGGCCGTCTGCTGCGAGCGGCGCGCCTCGCTGACAAAAATCCGCACCCGGTCCGGCAGGCGCGGCCGCAGCCACTCCGCCATCGATGCTGCCTGCACCTGTCCGCGGCGCGTCAGCGCCCGGTTCAGGTCCGGACTGCCGTCTTCGGCTTCGGCATGTCGCCACAGCACCAGTTCGATCATGGTCGTATCCTTGTTGCAAATCCGGGCCCCCATTGTCGCAGACTGTCGCCTGCAGGCAAAAAATCGCCGCCAATACCGATCCGGGGCGAGGTATTTGGCATAATGCAGGGATGACTTCGCTTCCCGACTGGCAGTCCGCCGTTCCGGCCGACTGCGCCTATCCGGACTGGCTCAGCGAGCAGGGCTCGCTGACCGCCCGCCTGCTCGCCACCGGCCATGCATTCGCTGTCGAACTGCAGGCGCTGGAGGCCACCGTTCCGCGCGCCGACGAGGCGGCCTGTCTGGGCATCGCCAGCGACAGCGTCGTGCTGGTGCGCCAGGTCCGGCTGACGCTGGATGGCGTGGCGGTGATTGCCGCCCGCAGCCTGTCGGCGGATGACGGCTGGCGTGCCGTGCTGGACCGCGGCGGCCGCTCGCTCGGCTATTCGCTGTTCGGCGACGACAACGACATTCTTCGCGGCCCGCTCGAATACGCGACCCTGTCCGCCGGCCAGGCGTTGCACCCCGGCGATGGGCCGTCACTGTTTGCACGTCGTTCGACCTTTGCCCGCCACGGCGGGCGGCTGCTGGTGCAGGAGGTTTTCCTGCCCGCCCTGACCGGGTTCCTGCCATGAATCGCGAACGCCTGATTACTTACAGCCAGTTGATGCGGATCGACAAGCCGATCGGCACCTTCCTGCTGCTGTGGCCGACGTGGTGGGCATTGTGGATCGCCTCCGGCGGCGTGCCGCCGCTGCCGGTGCTGGCGATCTTCACCCTCGGCACCTTCCTGATGCGCTCGGCCGGCTGCGTGGTCAACGACTACGCCGACCGCGATTTCGACGGCGCCGTCGACCGGACCCGCCAGCGCCCGTTTCCGCGTGGCGCGGTCAGCAAGAAGGAAGCCCTGCTGCTGGCCGCCGGTCTGGCACTGCTGGCCGGGCTGCTGATCCTGCCGCTGAACCACCTGACCTGGGCCATGAGTCTGCCGGCGCTGTTCCTTGCCGTCAGCTACCCGTTCACCAAGCGCTTCTTCGCCGTGCCGCAAGCCTATCTCGGCCTGGCATTCGGCTTCGGCATCCCGATGGCCTTCGCCGCGATCCAGGACACCATTCCGCTGGTGGCCTGGTGGATGTTCGTCGCCAATGCCTTCTGGACCGTGGCCTACGACACCTGCTATGCCATCACCGACCGCCCGGACGACCTGAAGATCGGCATCAAGACCTCGGCCATTACCTTCGGCCGGCACGATGTGCTCGCCGTCGGCATCTGCCATGCGACCTTCCTGCTGCTGATGGCACTGCTGGGGCCGCAGCTGGGCATGGGCTGGCCGTATCTGGCCGGGCTGGTGGTGGCCGCCGTGCTGATCGGCATCCAGATGGGGCAGATCCGTGGCCGCGACCGCGCGGTGTGCTTCAAGGTATTCCTCGACAACAACCGGGTCGGGCTGGCGATCTTCGTCGGCATCGTCATCGACTATGCGCTGCGCTGACCTGCACCTGCGCGCGGCCGTTGCCGCAGATGCCGCCGCCATTGCCCGCATCCATACCGAGAGCTGGCAGCTGGACTATCGCGACATCCTCAAGCATGCGTATCTGGATGACGAGGCGCCGGCCGAACGGCTGGCGCTGTGGTTGAGCCGGATGGGCGGCGATGCACCGCCACGGGTGCTGCTGGCGGAAAGCGCCGATGGGGTCGCGCTCGGTTTTGTCTGCGTATTTCCCGATGTCGACAGCCGTTTCGGCGCCCTGCTCGACAATCTGCACGTCGCACCGGCCGCCCGTGGCCGCGGCATCGGCCGCCGGCTGCTGGCCGAGGCCTGCCGCGAACTGCGCACGTACGGCCAGTCCGGCGGCATGCACCTGTGGGTCTACGCGGCCAATCGCAGTGCCAGCGGCTTCTTCCGCCGCTATGGCGGCAGCGAGGTCACGCGGGAAACCATCGTCACGCCGGATGGCGGCACCACCATCTCGCTGTGCTATCACTGGCCGAACCTGGACATGCTGGCGGCGGATACCGGCGCGCGCGACAGCGGCAAATAGCCGGCCGCTCAGCGCCGGACCCGCAGCGGCCCCGGCAGGCGGGCGAAATGCTCGGCCAGCGCCGTGATCTCGTCAGCGGTCAGCCCGGTCACCTGCGCCTGCATGATGGCGTTGCGGCGGGCGCCGTGCTGGTAGTCGGCCAGCGCCCGGGCCAGATAGTCGGCATGCTGGCCGGCCAGCGCCGGAAAGTCATCCGACACGCCCCGCCCGTCGGCGCCATGACAGGCCGCGCACTGGGTCCGCGCCCGCTCCTCCACACCGACCGCCCGCGCCGTACCGGACGCCAGCAGCACGGCGATGGCCAGCAGCAGGGCTGCACCTTCTCCGCAACGGGTCATTTTCCGCTCCCGTAGAAAGCCGCCAGATCGGCGATATCCTGGTCGGACAGGCTGCGGGCAATCGCCTGCATGCCCGAGTGGCTGCGTTCGCCGGCACGATATGCATGCAGCGCCGCTTCCAGGTAACGCGCTTTCTGTCCGCCAATCAGCGGCACCGAATACACCGCCGGATAGGCGGTGCGGTAGCCGGGAATGCCGTGACAGCCGGCGCACATGGCGGTCTTGTCGCGTCCTGCGGCCGGATTGCCGGGCGCAGCCAGCGCCGGCAGCGTACAGACGGCGGCGAGCAGCCACCATGAAGGCAGTCGGAGCATGGGCACGGTCCTTTGTCCTGACAGCCATCGCACAGGCGATGACAACCGGTTTATAGCGGCTGTCGCCGCCGGCTGCCATGGCGGAATGAAGCGGGGGACTTACTCCTGGCGTGCCGCCTGACGTGCCCGCCAGGCGGCGACGATGCCGTCGATGCCGGACAGCTCGGTCATCACCTCGCAGCGCGGCCGCGAGCGCAGCCCGCGGCAACCGGCGCCGCCGACCCACAGCTCGACGTCCGGCGGCAGCAATTCCAGCAGCGATGCCGTTGCATCCTGCACGTCGCCGTCATAGGCGCCGGAGAACGACAGCGCGACCACGTCGGCATCGTGCTTGACCGTGGCGTGCGCGGTATCGGTAAACGGCATTTCCGGACCGAAGGCCAGGGTTTCGCAGCCGGCCAGCCGCAGCATCGCCTCGACCATCAGCACGCCGATCACGTGCTGTTCGCCGGGACAGGTGGTCAGGATCACCCGCGGGCGCTCGGCCGGCATCGCCAGCCGCGCCAGTGCCTCGCGCAGCACGCGGTTGATCTGTTCGGTATACAGGTGTTCTTCGTAGACTTCGATCTCGCCGCGCATCCAGGCACTGCCGACCTGCTCGATGGTCTCGCTGAGAAAGTCGCAGACGAACGGGCGGGTGCCGAGGGTATCCAGCTGGATGTGCAGATAGTCGCGAACGGCGTAATGGTCGCGTCCGCGCAGCAGGCGGACCATGTCGTGGGTCGACGGCGAGGCCTCGCGGCGCGGCTCGTGCACGTCGATCATCCGCCCCAGTGCGTCGCTGTCGAGGTGCATGACCTTGCCCGGCCGGAAGCCGAGGTCCATCAGCCGGCGTACCAGCCGCAGCTTGTCGATCTGTTCGCGCGGATACAGCCGGTCACCCTGGTCGTCACGGGCCGGCTCGGGAAAGCCGTAACGCCGTTCCCACATGCGCAGCAGATCCTTGGCGATGCCGGTCTCGCGCTCGACGGCGCTGATGGGCAGTCCGTGCGGTATCAGGTTCATGGGGTCCATGCCGTAGGCAATGTAGGGGGTGCGCCGATTATGCCATGCGTGATCCGGCCGGCACCGGCCGGATCACGCAATGGCGAACTCAGACGCGCAGCAGCTCGACTTCGAACACCAGCGTGGCATTCGGCGGAATCACGCCGCCGGCGCCACGGGCGCCATAGCCGAGCGAGGCCGGAATGGTCAGCTTGCGCTTGCCGCCGACCTTCATGCCGCTGACGCCTTCGTCCCAGCCCTTGATCACATGGCCGGCGCCAAGCGGAAAGCTGAACGGCTGGGCGCGGTCCACGCTCGAATCGAACTTGGTGCCATCGGTCAGCCAGCCGGTGTAATGCACGGTGACTTCGCGGCCGGCACGGGCCTCGTCGCCGGTACCGACTTCCAGTTCTTCAATCACCAGTCCGCTGTCGGTGGTCGTTGTGCTCATGTGTGTCTCCTCGTGGGGGTCAGATCCGGATGGCGGCGCGGGCGGCAGCAGGAAGCCAGAGCCGACGCCGGGGATGCCGATTGTAAGCAGGAAGCGGCGCAGGACAAAGCCCGACCGGCGGGACGACCCGACCACCGGGGCTTGCCAGCAGGCGCGCACTGTCTATAACCACAGGACAACACCATAGCGGCAGCCCACGGCTGCCGGGGAAACGGGTGAGCGCCCTCTGCGCGCTTGCCCTTCCGGGAGAGGGGACGTTCTGCCCCGCTGCGTCAGCCTTCGCACCTGACTCCGCCGCCCGACCGGGATGGCGAACCGCTCACCGCTGCCGAGGAAAGCCGCCATGGACATCACACACGCCCCCGTTACCCGTCCGCCCGCCGTGCGTCATGTCGACGCCGCCGCCCCCCTGTCGTGGCTGCTGCATGCCCTGCTCGACTTTCGCCGCGCACCGGCCGTCAGCCTGTTCTACGGCGCCGCCTTCGTGGTCATGGGCTATCTGATGTTCTTCTATTTCGGCAACCGGCCGGAATACGTGATCACCTGCGCAACCGCCTTCCTGCTGCTGGGCCCGTTCCTGTCGATCGGGCTGTACGACATTGCGCAGCGGCTGGAACAGCACGGTGAAGTCCACCTGCTGCCGACGCTGACCGCCTGGCGGGCGAACCTGCCCGGCATCACGCTGTTCGCGGTGATGCTGGCCATGCTGGTTTTCTTCTGGTTCCGGATTTCGCAGCTGATGTTCGCGCTGTTCTATACCGGCGACATCCCGGCGCTGTCCGATATCGTCGCCAATGCGTTCACGGCCGGAAACCTCGGTTTCCTGGTGGTCTATTTCGGACTCGGGCTGATCTTCGCCGCCGTGGCCTTCAGCTTCAGCGTGGTGGCCATCCCGATGATGCTGGATCGCAATGTCGACACCGTGACCGCAATCCTGACCAGCCTGCATGCCACGGCGAAGAACATCCCCGCCATGCTGGTCTGGGCCGGGCTGATCGCGCTGCTGACGGTCATCGGCTTCGCCACCTTTGCGGTGGGGCTGGCGATCCTGATGCCGCTGATCGGGCTGGCCAGCTGGCACGCGTACCGCGCTCTGGTCGAGTGAGGCCCGCGGGGGGCGGATTGCCCGTCCCCCGTCCCCTGCCTACCTGGCCGCCGTATGCAGGGTTTTCATTGCCGAGGCGAAGTCGCCGTCGCGCACCTGCGGCAGCACGTCCAGCGCATGGTTCATGGCAATGTCGATCAGGGTCTGCTCTTCGGCGCGCGGGCGCTTCAGTACGAAGTTGACCACTTCATTGCGATCGCCGGGATGACCAATGCCGAGTCGCAGCCGCCAGAAATCCGGACCGCCGAGTGCCGCGATGATGTCCTTCAGCCCGTTGTGGCCGCCATGGCCACCGCCGAGCTTGAACCGGGCAGCACCGGGCGGCAGGTCGAGTTCATCATGAACGACCAGGATTTCATCCGGCATGATCTTGAAGAATTTCGCGACCGCAGCCACCGCGCGCCCCGAGGCGTTCATGTAGGTCTGCGGCCACAGCAGATGCAGCTCGCCGGCACGCGCATACTGGCCGAAGAACTTGGCTTCGAGGCGCGGCGTGGCCCGTTCCTGGTGTGCAATCTGGTCCAGGAACCAGAAACCGGCGTTATGGCGCGTATCGGCGTAGTCCGGCCCGGGGTTGCCGAGGCCGACGATCAGGCGAATCTGACTCATGGCTCAATGGGATTCTGGGGAGAGTGAATGAAAAAACGGCCCGCTGCAGGCAGCGAGCCGTTTTGTCGTGTACGCGCAGAAACTCAGGCGCGGGCCACGGCCAGGTCGTGACCGCGACGCAGCGATGCCAGTTCGGCACCTTCCGGCAGCTTCAGGTCCGACAAGTGGATGGCTTCGCCGGCTTGCAGCGTGCTCAGGTCCACCACCAGCGACGACGGCAGGTTGGCCGGCAGGGCCACGACTTGCACTTCGCTGACGATGCGGCTGATCAGCTTGCCACCCAGCTTCACCGCCGGCGAGATGTCGGCGTTGATGAAGGACAGGCGAACCTTGGCGGTCAGCGGCACGTTGGCTTCCACGCGCTGGAAGTCGGCGTGCAGCACTTGTTGCTTGTACGCGTGCTGTTGCACGTCGCGCAGGATGACCTGCTCGGCAGCGCCGTCAACGATCATGTTCAGCACCGAGCCGTGGAAATCGTCATCCTTCAGCGCGTAGAACAGGGTGTTGTGGTCGAGCGAGATGGCCTTGGCTTCGCCATTGCCATAGATCACGCCCGGAACCTGACCAGCGCGACGCAGGCGGCGGCTCGCACCAGACCCCTGATCGTCACGCTTTTGAGCGATAACTTCGATAGTCATTGTGATACTCCAGTTGGGACACCGGCCGCGACCAGCCGGCGTTGTGACGGGCGCTTGCGTGCCCGGAAATCAATCCATGAACAGATAGCTCACCGATTCTTCGTTATTGATGCGGCGCAGCGTCTCGCCAAGCAGACCGGCGATGGACACCACGCGGATGTTCGAGCAGGCCAGCGCTTCTTCGGACAGCGGGATGGTATCGGTCACGACCACCTGGTCGATCTCGGAAGTCTTGATCCGCTCGACCGCCTGACCCGAGAACACCGGGTGGGTCGCATAGGCCAGCACGCGGGCAGCACCCTTGACCTTCAGCGCGGCGGCCGCCTTGCACAGGGTGTTGGCGGTATCGATCATGTCGTCGACGATCAGACAGGTCCGGCCCTGGATGTCACCGATGATGTTCATCACTTCGGCCACGTTGGCCTTCGGACGACGCTTGTCGATGATCGCCAGGTCGGCATGCAGCGCCTTGGCCATGGCACGGGCTCGCACCACGCCGCCGATGTCCGGGCTGACCACGGTCAGGTTCTCGATGCTCTGCGACTGGATGTCCTTCAGCAGCACCGGCGTGGCGTAGATGTTGTCCACCGGAATGTCGAAGAAGCCCTGGATCTGGTCGGCATGCAGGTCGACGGTCAGGATGCGGTCGATACCGGCCGACGTCAGCATGTTCGCCACCAGCTTGGCGGTGATCGGCACGCGGGCCGAACGCGGACGGCGGTCCTGGCGGGCGTAGCCGAAGTACGGGATGGCTGCCGTGATCCGGCCGGCCGACGCGCGCTTCAGCGCATCGACGGTGGTCAGGATTTCCATCAGGTTGTCATTGGTCGGCGCACACGTCGACTGCAGCACGAACACATCGCGTCCACGGACATTTTCCAGCAGCTCGATGGCGACTTCGCCATCGCTGAAGCGGCCCACGTCGGCGCGGCCGAGGGTGATGTCCAGGTGTTTGACGACACTGTGTGCGAGTTCTGGGTTGGCGGTCCCGGTAAAGATCATCAAGCTGTCGTAAGCGGCCATGTGTATTCCGATTCAAGACAAACAAAAAGCGTGTAAGTCCGATTTAACTTACACGCTTGCGTTATGCTTTTATTCGCACTTTTCGTATTGGATTGGCTGGGGAGGTAGGGATCGAACCTACGAATGTCGGAATCAAAATCCGATGCCTTACCACTTGGCGACTCCCCAGTATAACCGTCAATCCGTCTCGTACAGCGGATGATCCTGCAGTCCCTTGACCACGAATCCCCGATATTCGTCCGACACGGATCGGTAAACTGTATTTGCTTGCTGCTCCGTTTCGCATTCCAGAAAAACGCAACTTCCGGAACCCGTCATCAACGCCGGACCAAATTCACTCAGCCGTTGATGGCACTTTGCAACCTGCGGAAACTCTTGGAAAACAACGCTTTGCATGTCGTTCCTGCGTCGCGTCACATCCGAGAGGCTTCGCATTATGGAGATGGTCGAATTGCGTGTCAACAGCTCCGACGCGAAAATTTTCGCAGTCGGCACATGCGCGTCCGGATGCAGCACCACATACCAGGCGTCCGGCACGACACAAGTCGTTAATTCTTCACCGATTCCGCTCGCGAACGCCGGGCGTCCATAAATGAAAACCGGCACATCGGCGCCAAGGGTCAAACCGAGCATTTGCAGCGCGGTTCTGGACAACCCGCAGCCCCACAGCCGATTCAATGCCAGCAAAACCGTAGCCGCATCCGAGCTGCCGCCGCCCAGACCGCCGCCCATCGGGATGCGCTTGTCGATCCGGATCGAGGCGCCCAGTCGCGTGCCGCTGGCCGCCTGCAGCGCCCGGGCGGCGCGCACGGTCAGGTCCAGGGCCGGGTCGACGCCGGGCGTCGGCGTGTCCAGCACGATGGCGCCATCGTCACGCACGGCCAGTTCGATGGTGTCGCACAGGTCGATAAAGCGGAACACTGTCTCCAGCAGGTGATAGCCGTCGGCGCGGCGGCCGACGACATGCAGTGACAGATTGAGTTTGGCGGGAGCGGGAAAGGCGTGAAACGTCATGCGATCGGACCGGGAAAGACAGGAAGGGACGGCGCGGCTTATTGCCAGCCGTTGATGGCGAACCTGATTTCCAGGTCGCTGCCGCGGGTCAGCGTGACGCGGGTCGGGCGCGGACCGGCCGGGGTGTCGACCGGACTCTCGGCGACGATGCGCCAGCCGTCCTGGACAAAGCCGGCCCCGTCCTGCTGCCAGGCGCCGGGGGCCGGACGGCCGAGGATCCACCAGCCGAGGTTGTCGAGCGGCAGCGGCCAGCCCAGTTCGGCCTCGGTCAGTTGCTCGGTGTCGGCCGCGCAGCGTTCGCGCTGGTGGGCCACCAGGCATACGGCATCACGCTGGCGGTTCAGTGTGGCGACGATCTGGCCCAGCGGCGACATGACCGCGACGTCATCGACGCCGGCGACCCGTTTCCAGTCGAAATTGCCGTAGTGCCCCTTGCCGGTCGCCTTGACCGCCAGACGGCCGTCGATGCGGAAGTCGGGGGCCTCGGCCTGATGACCGGCATCGACCGGCGCCATCGGCCGCAGCTGCGCACAGGCGGCCATCAGCACGACCGGCAGCAGCGCCAGCAGCCGATGCCAGCGGCTCATGGCTGCACCTTCAGCCGCTTGACCGTCTCGGCCAGCACGTCGCTGTCCGGGTGCAGGGTCAGCATGTTGGCGGCCAGCGCGCGCGCGTCAGCGACCTTGCCCTGTTTGACCAGCACTTCGATCATGTGGGCGGCGATCTCGCCATCCGGCAGTGCCGCATACGCACGCTGCAGCCAGTCGTAGGCTTCGGTCAGCCGGCCCTGCCTGAACAGGACCCAGCCCATGCTGTCCATGACCATCCCGTTGTCGGGGCTGTCGGCCAGCGCCTTTTCGATCAGTTGCCGGGCTTCGGCCAGCTTGATGCCGCGATTGGCCAGCGTGTAGCCGAGTGCGTTCCGGGTCTGCATCGAGTTCGGATCGAGCTTCAGCGCGTGGCGCAGATCGCTTTCGGCCTGACCCGGGCGACCGAGCTGGTCGGCGAGAATGCCGCGCTCGTACCACAGCTCCAGCGCGGCCGGATACTTGCGCAGCGCCGTGCTCAGGATCGCGTAGGCACGGTCCTGCTGGCCGGCGTCACGCGCCAGCTGGGCGCGCCACAGTTCCAGCCGTGCCGGTTCCTTCAGGTCGGGCCCCAGCTTCTCGATACGGGCCAGTGCGGCGTTCAGCTGGCCGGACTGGGCTTCGAGGCTGGCGATGCGCGCCTGTGCCTGCGGATAGTACGCACCCTGACCGACCTGCTCGTAATAGGCACGGGCCTGCTCGGGGCGTTTCTGTTCGTCCTCCATCTGTCCCAGCGTCAGCAGGATGAAGGCCGGGTCACGATAGCCGGCCGCACTGGCCGCCTTCAGGTGACGCTCGGCATCGTCATAGTCCTTGTGCTCGTAGTCGAGGATGCCGATCGCGTACAGGATGTCGGGGTTGTTCGGGTTGCGCTTGTCCAGCCGGGTGAATTCGGCCCGGGCCTGGTCATATTGCCGGTCAGCCACCAGCAGCCGCGGGTAGGACAGCTGCAGTTCCAGCGGCGACTTCGGCCGGTCGGCCAGCGCCTGTTTCAGGAACGGCGCGGCCAGGGCCGGACGCAGTGCACGCAGCCGCTCGACCCGCCACATGACCGGGATCACCCAGTCCGGCCGCGATGATGCCAGCTGGTGGATCGCCTGATCGGCGACCGCATCGGCACCGACTTCAGTCGCCGAGGCCGACAGCGCAAAGCGCGATTCCGGCAGTGTCGGGAAACGCTGGGCCAGTTCCTGCACGACTTCGTAATTGCCCTGCTTGTCCGCCTGACGCGGGGCAAGTACCGCGATATGGCTGAACAGCGCCGGCGCACGCGACGGCACGCTCAGCAGCGAATCGAACAGCGGCCGCGCCTCGGCCAGCCGGCCGGTGCGGGCCAGCGCCAGTGCCAGCTGCAGCCGCGCCTGCTCGGACTCGGGGTCCAGCGCGCTCCACAGCGACAGCGATGCCAGCGCCATGTTCAGGTTGCCACCGACCAGCGACAGTTCGGCCGCCCGCCGCGCCAGGCGCGGATCGCGGACTTCCTGCGCCAGTTCCAGATAGGTACTGGCCGCGGCGGCGGTCTGGCCGTTCTGCGCCGCGTACTCGCTGGCCAGCAGACCGAACAGCAGGTCCTCGTTCATCTCGACCTTCGGCAGACGCGCTTCTTCCTCGGCACGGGCCTCGTTCTGGGCGGTCAGCAGGTCGGCCTCGGAGCCGCCGGGCGAACCGGTAACGGGTTTGGCGGTACTCGCGCAGGCAGCGAGCAACAGGGTCAGCAAAAGTCCGAGTGCCGGGCGATGAAGGTTCATGAAGTCGTTCTGCCGCAGGAGAAGTGGACAAAGAGGTTGATACTTTTCAGCATAACACGCCGCTCAGCAGCATTCCGTACCGTATCATCGCGCGTTATCGTATTTTGCTGCCGCCTGAATCGATGCCCGAACTCCCCGAAGTCGAAACCGTGCGCGCCGGCCTGACGCCGCACATCACCGGCCGGACCGTCACCGACGTCACTATTCGCGATCCGCGCCTGCGCTGGCCGATCGATCCTGCCCTGCCCGCCCACCTGACCGGCCTGACGGTACGCAGCGTGTCGCGCCGTGCCAAATACCTGCTGATCGACTTCGGCCAGGAATGCCGGCTGATCATGCACCTCGGCATGTCCGGCAGCATCCGCATGGTCGAGACCGGCCTGGCGCCGGAAAAACATGACCATCTGGATCTGGTGTTCGGCGCCAGCACGCTGCGTTTTCGCGACCCGCGCCGCTTCGGCGCAGTGCTCTGGCATATCGGTCCGCCCGAACTGCACCCGCTGCTGGCGCGGCTGGGGCCGGAACCGCTGTCGGAGGAGTTCGATGGCGCGCGGCTGTATGCCGCCACCCGCAGCAAGCGCGCAGCCATCAAGACCGTGCTGATGGACAACCATGTAGTGGTCGGCGTCGGCAATATCTATGCGAACGAGGCGCTGTTCGCCGCCCGCATCGATCCGCGCCGCGCCGCAAACAGCCTGGATGCCGATGCCTGCGCGCGGCTGGTCGCGGAAGTGCGTGAAGTGCTGACCCGTGCCATTGCCGCCGGCGGCAGCACGCTGCGCGACTTTACCGACGCCATCGGCAAGCCCGGCTACTTCCAGCAGACCTATGCGGTCTACGGCCGAGACGGCTGGCCATGCCCGGTCTGCGGCGGTCCGGTCGCCAGCGTGCGCATCGGCCAGCGCTCCAGCTTTTACTGCCCGCACTGCCAGTGCTGATGCGCTTTGCGTCCATCAGGGTTTTTTGAGATCGTAGCCAATTGCAGGTATTTTCAGCGTCATGAACAACCGTCTTCCCCTGCCCGGCCGCCTGTGGCGCGTCGCCCGCCTGCTCGGCCACCTGATGGCCGGCCTCGGCCTGGTTTCCTTCCGCTACGGCAAACTGAATCGCGCCGGCCGCGCTCACGCCGGCCGCGACTGGTCGCGGCGCCTGCTGCGGCTGACCGGTGTCGAGATCCGCGTCATCGGCAACCAGCCGGAGCTGATTCCGGCCAATACGCTGCTGGTCGCCAACCACGTGTCGTGGCTGGACATCTTCGCCATGTGCAGCGTGTCGATGTCACGCTTTGTCGCCAAGAGCGAGATTCGCCGCTGGCCGGTGCTCGGCTGGCTGGTGACCCGTGCCGGCACGCTGTATATCGAACGTGGTTCGCGGCGCGATGCGATGCGCGTCAACGACATGCTGGCCAATGCCATGCTCAGCGGGGACGCGATGGCGGTCTTCCCCGAAGGCACCACCACCGACGGTGCCCGGCTGCTGCCATTCAAGGCGTCACTGTTCGAGTCGGCGCTGCGCGCCGGCAGCGTGGTGCAACCGGTTGCCATCCGCTATCTGAACGCCAGTGGCGAGCTGTCGACGGCCGCGCCGTACATCGACCAGATCCACTTTCTCGGCTCGGTCTGGCGGCTGCTCAGCGAACGCCAGACCATTGTCGAACTGACCTTCCCCACGCCGTACCATGCCGTCAACCAGAGTCGCCACCAGCTGGCGCTGACCGCCTACGCCCGTATCGCCGGCGCGCTCAGGCTGCCTGCTGGACAGGACGAAACGTGGGACATGGCAGCTGAAACGCCTGCCGATCAGACAGCCTGACCGCCGTCAGGCTGCCGCCCCACAGGCAGCCGGTATCGATGGCCAGCACACGGTCGTCCAGCCGCAGTCCCAGTGCCGACCAGTGGCCGAAGATCAGCGGCGTATCGCTCCAGCGCGGGTTCGGCGCATCGAACCAGGCGATCAGGCTGGCCGGTGCATCGGCCAGTTCGCCCTTGAAGGCCAGATCCAGTTCGCCGTCGCGGGTGATCAGCCGCATGCGCGTCATCACGTTGACGATCATCCGCAGCCGGTCGATGCCTTTCAGGTCGTCGCTCCAGCGAACCGGCTTGTTGCCGTACATGCGGCTGAAAAAGGCCCGGTAGTTCGGCCCGGACAGTTCGGCTTCCACTTCTTCAGCCAGACGCAGGGCCTTGCGGATGCTCCATGACGGCAGCAGCCCGGCGTGGACCATCGCATAGCCTTCGCCCGCGATCATCAGCGGCTGCATGCGCAGCCAGTCGAGCAGAATCTTGCCGTCGGCGGCATCCAGGATGTCGAGCAGCGTATCGTCCGGCTTGACCCGGCCAAAGCCTTCCGACACTGCCAGCAGGTGCAGGTCATGATTGCCGAGCACCATGCTGAGGCTGTCCTGGTACTTGAATGCCCAGCGCAGCATGCCGAGCGAATCCGGCCCGCGGTTGACCAGATCGCCGGTCAGCCACAGGTGGTCGCGTGACGGGGAGAAATCGATCAGGCGGAGCAGTTGTTCGAATTGACGGAAGCAGCCCTGAATGTCGCCGATCGCGTAGGTGGCCATGTTTTCTCCAGATATTTGCATCATCAGGCCGGCGCCGGTCCTGCTGGCGCCTTTCGTGCCCGGCCCGTACCAGTGGTCTGCCTGGCGGGTCAGGCCGATCTTACCTGATAGAATACGACGCCTTGTTGACGAACTCAGGAAGCCACAGGCCCGCACGATGTCCATCGCCGATATGAATCCGCCGCAGCGCGCGGCGGTCCGCTACCTTGACGGCCCCCTGCTGGTGCTGGCCGGCGCGGGCAGCGGCAAGACGCGGGTCATCACGCAGAAGATCGCCTATCTGGTTCGCGAAGGCGGGATGTCGGCGCGCAATATCGCCGCCATCACCTTCACCAACAAGGCGGCGCGCGAGATGCTGGAGCGGGTCGGCAAGCTGCTGCCGGCCGACGCGTCGCGCGGGCTGACCGTCAGCACCTTCCACTCGCTAGGCCTGCAAATTCTGCGCCAGGAAGCGCCGCGCGTCGGCTACAAGCCGCAGTTTTCGATTCTCGATTCGGCCGATGCCGCAAAGATCATCTCCGATCTGCTCGCCACCACCAGCAAGGACGAGATCCGCCGGGTGCAGAGCCAGATCTCGCGCTGGAAGAACGACCTGCTGGCGCCGGAAAGCGCGCTGGTCGGCGCCGGCAACGAGTTCGAGCGCATTGCCGCCCGCATCTATCTGAACTATCAGGATACGCTGCTCGCCTACCAGGCAATGGACTTCGACGACCTGATCCGACTGCCGGTGCGGCTGTTCGAGACCGACCGCGAAGCGCTGGAAAAATGGCAGGCGAAGCTGCGCTATCTGCTGATCGACGAATACCAGGACACCAATACCTGCCAGTACCTGCTGGTCAAGCTGCTGGCCGGCGTGCGCGGCATGTTTACGGCAGTCGGCGACGACGACCAGTCGATCTACGCCTGGCGCGGCGCCAATGTCGAGAATCTGGCGCAACTGCCGCGCGACTATCCGCGCCTGCACGTGATCAAGCTGGAGCAGAACTACCGTTCGACCGCCCGCATCCTGCGCGCGGCCAACAGCGTGATTTCCAACAATCCGAAGCTGTTCGAGAAGCAGTTGTGGAGCGAACTCGGGCTCGGCGAGCCGCTGCGGGCCGTGCAGTGCCGCGACGACGATGGCGAAGCGCACATGGTCGCCCAGCGGCTGCTGGCGCACAAATTCGAACACCGGACCGATTTCCGCGACTATGCCGTGCTCTACCGCGGCAATCACCAGGCGCGGCTGATCGAGCAGGTATTCCGCGAACACAAGATTCCGTATGCCATTTCCGGCGGCCAGTCGTTCTACGACCGGGCGGAAATCAAGGACGTGCTCGGCTATCTGCGCCTGATCGCCAACCCGGACGACGACCCGGCCTTTATCCGCGCCGTGACCACCCCCAAGCGCGGCATCGGCAATACCACGCTGGAAAAGCTTGGCGCCTATGCCGGCGAGCGCCATGTCTCGCTGTTCACCGCCGCACGCGAGCACGGTCTGCAGGGCCGCATCCAGCCGGCGCAGCTCGAACCGCTGCAGCAGTTCTGCGACTATATCGAACGGATGGGGTTCCGCGCCGTGCGCGAACCGGCCGGTCCGCTGATCCGCGAACTGCTGACGGCCATCCGCTACGAGCAGTGGCTGTATGACAGCGAAGAGCCGCGTCCGGCGGAAAGCAAGTGGAAGAACGTGCAGGAGCTGTGCGGCTGGCTGGAACGCAAGGGCGAGGCCGATGGCAAGAACCTGGTCGAGCTGACCCAGACCATCGCCCTGATCACGCTGCTCGAGGGTCGCGAGGGCGAAGAGGCGCCGGATGCGGTGCGGCTGTCCACGCTGCACGCGTCCAAGGGGCTGGAATACCCGCATGTATACCTGATCGGCTGCGAGGAAGGCATCCTGCCGCATCAGGAATCGATCGACACCGGCATGGTCGAAGAGGAACGCAGATTGATGTATGTCGGCATTACCCGCGCGCAGCGCACGCTGACCCTGAGCCACTGTGTAAAGCGCAAGCGCGCCGGCGAATGGGTGTTCTGCGAACCGTCGCGCTTTATCGGCGAGATCAACGGCGACGATATCCGCTTCTTCGGCAAGCCCGGCCAGCCGCAGCAGGTGACCCGCGACGAGGGCAAGGCCAGGCTGGCCAATCTGCGCGAGATGCTGGCCTCGAAGCGCAAACCGGCGGAGTAATGGCATGATCATCCGTCCGCACAAGTCGTCGCTGCAGTTGCTGTTCGTCTGGCACGGCTCGATTCTCCGCCGCATTCTGCCGCAGCTGGGCATCGTGTTTGTCATTTCGGTGTTCTGCGTGCTGGCCACGCCGTGGTGGGCCCACCTGTTTCCCGGGGAAGTGCTGAACCTGCAGCCGTTCACGCTGATGGGGCTGGCGCTGGCAATCTTTCTCGGCTTCCGCAACAGCGTCAGCTACAACCGGTTCTGGGAAGCGCGCCAGCACTGGGGCAGCCTGCTGATCAATGCCCGGTCGCTGACGCGACAGGTGCTGTCGCTGGTGTCGCCGCTGCATGCCGACTGCCGCCGGCACATGGTCAACGGCCAGATCGCCTTTGCCCACTCGCTGCGCCACCAGTTGCGCAACGACGACGCCCAGGCCGACCTGGACCGGCTGCTGCCGGCCGAGGTGGCCGCGCGCATCGGCAGCGCACGCTTCAAGCCGGCCATGCTGCTGCTGTGGCTCGGTGAAACCGCCAGCCAGGCCCACCGGCACGGCTGGATCAGCGACCTGCAACTGCAGTCGATGGACCGCAGCCTGTGCACGCTGTCGGAGGTGGTCGGCGCGTGCGAACGCATTGCCGGCACGCCGATCCCGTATACCTATCACGTGCTGCTGAACCGCACGGTAATGGTCTACTGCCTGCTGCTGCCGATGGCCCTGTCCAGCAGCATCGGCTGGCTGACGCCGCTGATCTCGACCTTTATCGCCTACACCTTCTTCGGTCTGGACGAAATCGGCGAGGAAATCGCCGATCCGTTCGGCGTCCAGCCGAACGACCTGGCGCTCGGTGCGATCTGCCACACCATCGAGACCTCGCTGCGGGAAATGCTCGACGATGGCGACGCCCTGCCGCTGGAGCCCGAGCCGCGCCACTTCGTGCTGCACTGAGGCGCGGCCCGTGCCCGCCGCTCAGGCCGGCTGCAGCCAGTCCGGGTGGCTGCGGTCCTCGCCGCGCACGCAGGCGAAGTAGCGCGCCTGCAGTGCCCGGGTTACCGGCCCGGGCCGGCCGTCGCCGATCTGCCGCCGGTCGAGTTCGACCACCGGCGTCACTTCGGCCGCCGTGCCGGTGAAGAACATCTCGTCCGCCAGGTACAGGTCGTCGCGCGTCAGCCGCCGCCGGCTGGTGGTCAGCCCCATATCGGCCGCCAGCGCGATCACCGTGCGCCGGGTGATGCCGTCCAGCGCGCAGGCGCTGTCCGGTTCGATCAGTTCACCATCGCGGACGATAAACACGTTTTCTCCCGAGCCCTCGGCCACGTAGCCATCGCCATCCAGCAGCAGCGCCTCGTCGTAGCCGTCCCGGCGCACTTCGCGGCAGGCCAGAATGGAGTTCGCGTAGCCGGCCACCGCCTTGACCCGGAACAGCTGCGCATTCGGCGAGGCGCGGACGAAGGACGAGGTCTTGACCCGGATACCGTTGTCCAGCGCGCCGTCCCCCAGATACGCGCCCCATTCCCATGCGGCAATCATGCCGTGGGTGGACGCGCCGGCCGGGTCGACCCCGGCCTTTTCCGCGCCGAGAAACAGCAGCGGCCGCAGATAGGCCGATGTCAGCCCGTTGCGGCGCACGGCCTCGCGGCAGGCGTCGGCCAGCGCATCGGCCGACCAGTCGAGGTCGAGTGCCATCAGCCGGGCAGAGTCGCGCAGCCGGCGGATATGGTCGTCCAGGCGAAACAGGGCGGGACCGCTGGCGGTCGGATAGGCACGGATGCCCTCAAAACAGCCATAACCATAATGCAGGGTATGGGTCATCACGTGCACCCGGGCATCGCCCCAGGGCAGCCATTCGCCATCCATCCAGATCCAGCCGTTGCGTTGTTCCATGCTCATTTTTCGTACTCCATCGATGTCCGGGGAAAGGGAAAACCACTGGCCACCCCGGATCGGGATGGGGCACGCGTCGCCGCTGGCCGGCAGGGGTGGAGCCGGCAGATCACGGACAACGCATGGCGCGTGTCGGTAGGGACAGACTGGCGGGGATCGGGAAGGCGGACAAATGAAAGTTTCCGCTCGCAGATGAATCATTTTCATCCGAAGCGAAACCAGACCGGGAAAGGGTCAGCCGCGGGCGCGGTGGACCAGCCAGCGAATGAAGTCGGTGATCCACGGCTGCGCATGGCCGCGTGGCAGCGCCACCGCGTAGAAGGCCCGGTCCGGGCACGCGCATGGCAGCGGGCGGACCAGGGCGCCGCTGTCCAGATACGGCGCCGCCAGCGCGTCGACCATCAGCGCCACGCCCTGCCCGGCCACGGCAGCCTCCAGCATCAGCAGGGCATCGTTGAATCTCGGCCCGCGTTCAGGCTCGGGCACGCTCAGGCCGGCGGCGGCGAACCAGCGCGACCATGACAGCAGCGGGTGGCGCAGCAGGCGGGTATGCAGCAGGGCGGACGGATCGGGCAGGCCGTCCAGGGTATTGAACAGCGCCGGACTGCAGACCGGGAACACGGTCGCATCGAACAGCTTCCAGGCATCGAAGCCCGGCCAGTCTTCCTCGCCGAAACGCAGCGCGAGATCGGCCTCGCCATTCAGCAGCGGTGCCAGGTCGATGGAGGTAGTGAGTTCCAGCTCGATATCGGGATATTGCGTCTGCCAGGCCGCCAGCTGGCCGACCAGCCATTTGCCGCCCAGTGCCGGTGCCACCGACAGCCGCAGGCGGCGCAGCGGACGCGGTGACAGCGCGGACGTCGCCGCCGACAGCGCTTCCAGCGCCGGCGCCACCCCCGCCAGATAGCGCTGGCCGGCCTCGGTCAGCCGCACCTGACGGTGCCCCCGCACGAACAGCGCCTGGCCGAGATGGGTTTCCAGCACACGAATGCGGTGGCTGACCGCCGACGGCGTCAGCGCCAGTTGCGCGGCGGCATCCTGGAAGCTGCCCAGCCGCGCCGCAGCGGCAAAGGCAGGCAGGGTGTGCAGGGGCGGCAGGCCATCGCTCATGGCAGGATCAGGCCAGCTTGCCCTTCTTGCTGCCCTTGGCGCCTTCCGCCAGCCGCTTCTCGATGGCGGCGCAGACGGTTTCCAGCACCTTGATGCGTGCGTAGTACTTGTTGTTGGCTTCGACCAGCGTCCACGGCGAATGATGGGTACTGGTGCGGTCGATCATGTCGCAGACCGCCAGCTTGTAGTCGTCCCACTTGTCACGGTTGCGCCAGTCTTCATCGGTGATCTTGAAGCGCTTGAAGCCGGTTTCCTCGCGGGCCTTGAAGCGGGCCAGCTGCTCTTCCTTGGAAATGGTCAGCCAGAACTTGACCACGATCGCACCGGCGGCATGCAACTGGCGTTCGAAGTCGTTGATCTCGTTGTAGGCGCGCATCCAGTCGACCTCGCGGCAGAAGCCCTCGACCCGTTCGACCAGCACGCGGCCATACCAGGTGCGGTCGAAGATCGAGATGCCGCCACGCTTCGGCACATGGCGCCAGAAGCGCCACAGCCACGGCTTCGCGCGTTCTTCCTCGGTCGGTGCGGCGACCGGGATGATCCGGTAGCGGCGGGCATCCAGCGCCATCGCCAGCCGGCGGATCGCCCCGCCCTTGCCGGCGGCATCATTGCCCTCGAAGGCGATCAGCAGCGAATGGTTGGCGAACGCCGCTTCCCGGGTCAGCTGCGCCAGCCGGCTCTGCAGTTCGGCCAGCCGTGCCTTGTATTCACTCTTGTCCAGCGGCTGGTCGAGCTGCAGCGTGTCGAGCAGCATCACGCCGTCGACCGGTGGCAGCAACGGCGGGGTATCGTCGTGGACGACCGGCTTGGCATTGTGTTCCAGCCCGGCCTTCAACATGTTCAGCAGCGTGCGACCGACGGTGATTTCGCGGTAGCGGGCATTCAGTCCCTCGACCACCACCCACGGCGATTCGGCAATGCTGGTCGCGCGCAGCATCCGCTCGGCCTCGGCACGGATGGCGTCGTAATCCTTTACGTGCTGCCAGTCGCGTTCGCTGACCCGCCAGCGCGTGGCCGGGTCCTTTTCCAGCGACTTCAGCCGGTTTTTCTGGTCGGCCTTGGACAGGTGCAGCCAGAACTTGACGATGCTGGCGCCCTCGGCAGCCAGCTGCTTTTCGAACATCAGTGTCTCGGCCAGCGCCTGCAGCGCCTGCTGCTCAGTGGTCTGGCCATACACGCGGCCGAACAGCACGTCGGAATACCAGCTGCCAAAGTAGACGCCGATCTGCCCGCGCGGCGGCAGCGCATTCCAGTAGCGCCACAGCCAGGGCCGGCCGGTCGCTTCATCGACCGGATCGGCGAACATCGCCGTCTGTGCGTAGACCGGCACCAGCCGGGGATCGAGCCAGGCGTCGATCTGGGCCAGCGTCTCGCTGCGACCGGCGCCGTCCATGCCGTTGATCAGGATGATCACCGGTCCGGCCGCCCGTTCTTTCAGCTCGTGCTGCGCATCCAGCAGGGCTTCCCGCAATTCCGACACTTCGGCTTCATACGCCTCGCGCCCCAGGTGATGACCCAGCTCGGCTGACTCGAACATGCTTACTCCACGCTATGACATTGGCGACAATGCGGCTATTGAACGGTCGCCAGCCCCCTGCGTCAAGCAGCATGTCGCCCGTTCCCGCCATCAGGTCATGACAGGGGGGTCGCGACAGCAATTGCAGGAACAGCTATTAGCCATCATGCCGAAAGCACCGCACGCAATGGTTTTGCATGGCCTGAAAATAGGTTATGTTGCCGCCTTTCTTCATAAAGCCGCGCCCCTTTCGCGGCGGATTGCAAGAGGATCAAATGCACATCGCCGCCCTGCTTGGCCTGCTTGATGCTGCCAGCCGACTCGATAGCGCCGACCTGACCCCGCTGGTGATTGCGGGCCGGGAAATCGGCTTGCTGAACCCGGACTGGAAGGCGCAGGTCGTCTCGCATGCGGAGTTCCAGGACGACGGTGCCCGGGTCGTTCTGGCCCCGGCCCTCGACCGCTACAACGACATCAGCGCCGTGCTGATGCGCATTGCGCGCGGCTGGCGCGACAGTGGTCGTCTGAGCGGCTGGCGCGGCGAGAACTTCACCGCCTTCGCCCAGGACGGCACGCCACTGTTCGAGCTGGAACGCGCGGCGTTCCGGCCACTGGGTCTGATCAGCCGCGCCGTCCACGTCAACGGACTGGTTCGCCAGGCCGACGGCTCGCTGAAGATGTGGATCGGCCGCCGCAGTCCGCACAAGTCGGTCGAGCCGGACAAGCTGGACAACCTGACCGGGGGTGGCGTGGCCGCCGGCGAATCGCTGCTCGCCGCGCTGGAGCGCGAAAGCTGGGAGGAAGCCGGCATGCCGGCCGCGGCCGTGCGCGAGCTGTCGTCAGCCGGCCGGGTGTTCGCCCAGCGCCGGGTCGCGCGCGGTCTGCACCGCGAGTGGCTGCATACCTACGACCTGTGGCTCGATGAAGGCACCGTACCCTGTAACCAGGACGGCGAGATGAGCGAGTTCGTGCTGATGTCGCCACCGGAAGTGGTCAAGGCCATCGTCGACGGCCGCTTCATGGCCGACGCCGCGCTGGTCGCCCTCGACTGCCTGGCACGCAACCGCGCGCTCGGTGCCAGCAGCGCGCGCATCGTCGCCGCGCTGCTGCCGATCAAGGGCTCGACCTCGCCGTTGCTGGCCTGAGCCCGACCCCATCAGTGAATGTGATGGGGGGGTATCAGGATTTGTGATTGGAATACGTCAGGAAGCTGCACCTATTATGGCTCCACGTGCTGCGCGTTTTGCCCGCGTCAGCACCACTAGTAAGGTGTTTCTTCCTCGTGCTTTCCCCCACGCCCTAGCGAGCCGGGGGATTTTTTTTGCCCGCACGGTACGCACGGGCATGGGCGCGCAGGGCGGCCCGCTGCGGCAGCGGATGGCCGGCCGGACGGGCCCGGCCAGCGTGCCTGACGGCAGCCGATGCCCGATCCCGGGCCCAGGTCAGTCGTTCAGCGGCTTGACCAGGATCCCGTTCAGAATCTGGTCGATCAGCGGCCCGGCCCGTTCGGCCAGCGGGTAGCGCTCCGGCCACAGCAGCCAGATCGACAGCGCGCCGTGTACGGTGAAGCGCAGGGTTTCCGCCGCCAGTTCCGGGTCCACGTCGGCACGCAGCACCCCGACGGCTTTCGCCTCGACGAAGATCTGCGCGATCGCCTCGCTCACCCGCTTGTGGACGCCATGAATGTCGTCAATCGCCGGTTTCAGTTCGTCGACGTACTCGGCCTTGTGGGTCAGGATGTCCAGCAGCCGGCGCCGGCGTTCGGAACGGGTGGTTTCCTCCAGCACGTACACGTAATAGTCACGCACGCGCCGGATCGGATCGCCACTGCCGGCGACGATCAGTTTCTGGAACACCGCGTCGACCGGCTCGCGCAAGCGGGCGTGCATGGCGACGAACACCTCGGCCTTGTTCTTGAAATGCCAGTAGATGGCCCCCCGCGTGACCCCGGCCGCGCCGGCGATATCCGCCAGCGAGGTGCGTGACACGCCCTTCTCGGAGAACAGCCGTTCTGCTGCATCCAGCAGGCTCTCGCGGGTCAGCGCCGCATCTTCTTTGGTTCTTCTCATAGCGTATCTTCAACAAAATCCGTAAACTGCCGCATTAACATCCAGTCAAGAATGTATGATAACCCGATATTGCCTGTGAACATCTTTTTAAAACAAGAGTAAATCGCCAACTTTCACTATCACTGGCGACAGCTTGTTTTTATAGTGAAGCTGCGTGCCCGGCATCATACTCAAACTCGCTGCCCGCACTTGAGTGCAGTACCCAATTTCAAAAGGTCCGCGTGCGCAGTCTGTCGTGGCGCGGAGTTTCCCCGACGAGGTTCAAGTGAAGCCCATCAGACATACAACTCACGCTGCCCTGCTCCTCCCCCTCGCACTCATGCTCGCCGCATGTGGCGCCAAAGACAATGCCCCCCCTGCGCCGCCGCCGGCACCGGTCTCGGTCATGAAGGCAACAGCGCAGGATGTACCGGTCTCTTACGAGTTTATCGGCCAGGTCGCCGGCTTCCGCGATGTCGAAGTCCGCGCCCGCGTCGGCGGCATCCTGCAGAAGCGACTGTACACTGAGGGCCGGCTGGTCAAGGCCGGCGAACCACTGTTCCAGATCGACCCGGCGCCGTTCGTGACCGAGGTCGACCAGTCCCGTGCGGCGCTGGCCGTGCAGAAGGCGCAGCTGACCCGTGCCGAGCTCGACTACAAGCGCATTGTGCCGCTGTTCGCCGAAAATGCCGTCAGCCAGAAGGACCGGGACGATGCACTGTCGGCCTACGAGTCGGCCAAGGCCGCGGTCAACCAGGCGCAGGCCAAGCTGTCGCAGGACCAGATCAACCTCGGCTACACCAAAGTCACCGCACCGATCACCGGCATGGCCAGCAAGGAAACGGTCAGCGAAGGCAACCTGATTGTTGCCAACTCGGCCGAAGGCAGCCTGCTGACCACGGTGTCGCAGATCGATCCGATCTATGTGAATTTCTCGATCTCGGACAATGATGCGCTGCGCTACCGCACCCAGATCGCCAACGGCCAGCTCGTCGTGCCACAGGGCGAGAAGTACCAGGTGACGGTCCAGTTGTCCGATGGCAGCAATTACTCGCGCACCGGCTGGATGAACTTCACCGACAACATCATCGACACCACCACCGGCACCATCCGCGCCCGGGCCACGTTCAAGAACCCCGACGGCCATCTGCTGCCCGGCCAGTTCGTCCGCGTTCACCTCGAAGGCGCGCACCTGAAGGACGCCATCGTGATTCCGCAGCGGGCGGTCCTGTCGACCCAGCAGGGCAACATCGTCTTTACCGTGACACCTGATGGCAAGGCGGCACCGCGCCCGGTGGAAAAAGGCCAGGAGATCGGCGACAACGTCGCCATTCTCAAGGGGCTGAAGAGTGGCGACACCGTCATTGTCGACGGCGCGGTCAAGGCCAAGCCCGGCCAGCCGGTGAAGATCCTGCCCGCCAGAACCGACGGCAAGCCCGCGGCACTCCCGCCGGCGACCGGAACGGCCGCCGCACCGGCCGCCGGCAACGAGAAGAAACCGGCCAACTAAGCGGGAGCCTCCATGTTTTCAGCGTTCTTCATCCGGCGGCCCATCTTTGCCAGCGTGATCTCGATCATCATCATGCTGGCCGGGATTGCCGCCATCAAGGCACTGCCGATCGCGCAGTATCCGAATATCGTGCCGCCGCAGGTGTCGGTGACCACCAGCTATCCGGGCGCATCGGCGGAAACCATCGCCAAGTCGGTGGCCGCGCCGCTCGAAACGCAGATCAACGGCGTGGACAACATGCTGTATCTGCAGTCGGCCAGTGCGTCCAACGGCTCGCTGACCATCACCGTCACCTTCGCCATCGGCACCGACCCGGACCAGAACACCATCAACGTGAACAACCGCGTGCAGGCCGCCATGGCGCAACTGCCGCAGGAAGTCACGCGCCAGGGGGTCACGGTGCAGAAGAAGTCGTCGACCATCCTGATGGTGCCGGCGATCTATTCCCCCGAGGACCGCTTCAGCCAGACCTACATCAGCAACTACACGCTGGTGAACATCATCGACGACATCAAGCGCATTCCGGGGGTCGGCGACGCGTCGATCTTCGGCGCGAGCGACTACTCGATGCGGGTCTGGATCCGGCCTGACCGCCTGGCCCAGCTGAAGCTGACGCCGGCCGACATTTCCAGCGCCATCAACGAACAGAACGCGCAGTTCGCCGCCGGCAAGGTCGGCGCGGAACCGACCAGCGGCAAGCCGGTCGACTTCACCTATACCGTGACCGCCAAGGGGCGGCTGGAAACCCCTGAGGAATTCGGCCAGATCATCGTCCGCTCGAACCCCGACGGCTCGAAGATCAGGCTGAAGGATATCGCCCGCATCGAGCTGGGCGCCAAGGACTACTACTCGCAGACCTTCCTCAACGGCAAGCCGGCCACGCTGTTCGGCGTGTACCTGGCCCCGGGCGCGAACCAGATCGCCGTGTCCGACGCGGTCCAGGCCAAGCTGAAGGAACTGTCCGGCCGCTTCCCGGAAGGCATCACCTACAAGGTGCCGTACGACACCACCAAGTTCATCAAGGTGTCGATCGAGGAAGTGGTGCACACGCTGTTCGAGGCGATGGTGCTGGTGTTCCTGGTCGTCTACCTGTTCCTGCAGAACTGGCGGGCAACACTGATCCCGTGCCTGGCGGTGCCGGTGTCCATCGTCGGTACCTTTGCCGGCATGTATCTGCTCGGTTTCTCGATCAATACCCTGACACTGTTCGGCATGGTGCTGGCCATCGGCATCGTGGTCGACGACGCGATCGTGGTGCTGGAAAACGTCGAGCGGCTGATGCGGACCGAACACCTGTCGCCAACCGATGCCGCGATCAAGGCCATGCAGGAGGTGACCGGCCCGGTGGTCGCCATCGTGCTGGTGCTGTGTTCGGTGTTCATCCCGGTCAGCTTCCTCGGCGGCCTCGCCGGCCAGATGTACAAGCAGTTCGCCGTGACCATTGCCATCTCGGTGGTGATCTCCGGCATCGTGGCACTGACGCTGACGCCGGCGCTGTGCGCCCTGTTGCTGAAGGATCATGACCACAGCAAGAAGCCGAACCGCTTCTTCAGCTGGTTCAACGATTTCTTCGAGAAAGCTACCGGTCGCTACACCGGCGGCGTGTCGTTCCTGCTCAAGCGCTCGGCGGTCGGCCTGCTGCTGTTCGCCGGCATCATCGCCGTCACGCTCGGCCTGTTCCGCCACGTGCCCGGCGGGCTGGTGCCGGACGAGGACCAGGGTTATGTGCTGACCCAGACCTTCCTGCCCGACGGCGCGTCGCTGACGCGCACGCAAAAGGCGGTGCTGAACCTGCAGAAGATCGCCAGCGAGAACCCTGCCACCGCCGATGTGGTGACCATCAATGGCCTCGACCTGCTGACCGGCGGCACCTACAAGACCTACAACGGCGTGACCTTCCTGCCGCTGAAGGACTGGAAGGAGCGCGAGAAGCACAAGGGCCAGGACTCGTTCAGCTATGCGAAGGAGATCATGCAGGGCACTTATGGCGACCCGACCTCGCTGACCATGGCGTTCAACCCGCCGCCGATCTCCGGCATGTCGAACACCGGCGGTTTCGAGGCGTATATCCAGGACCGGACCGGCGGCACGTCGCAGGATCTGGAAGTCGCGCTGAAGAAGTTCATCGACGCGGCACGCAAGCGGCCCGAGC
Source organism: Microvirgula aerodenitrificans DSM 15089 (assembly GCF_000620105.1). Taxonomy (NCBI): domain Bacteria; kingdom Pseudomonadati; phylum Pseudomonadota; class Betaproteobacteria; order Neisseriales; family Aquaspirillaceae; genus Microvirgula; species Microvirgula aerodenitrificans. The sequence goes on from NZ_JHVK01000013.1 coordinate 108,433, forward strand.
TGACCGGTATCAACACGCTGTTCTCGGCCAACGTCCCGCAAATCTACCTCGACCTCGACCGCGAGAAGGCCAAGGCGCTGTCGGTGCCGATCAATGACGTGTTCGCCGCCATGCAGAGCACGTTCGGCGCCTACTACGTGAACGACTTCAACAAGTATGGCCGGCCGTTCCGGGTGCAGATCCAGTCCGAGTCCGACTTCCGCTCGCGACCGGAGGACATCCGCAACGTCTACGTGCGTTCGACCAGGGGCGACATGATTCCGCTCAACGCGCTGGTCAATGTCAAACAGGTCAAGGGCACGGAAGTGGCCGAACGCTTCAACGTGTTTTCCGCCGCCAAGGTCATGGGCGGTCCGGCCCAGGGCTACAGCTCGGGGCAGGCAATCCAGATCATGGAACAGGTGGCGGCCGAGTCGCTGCCGGACGGCTACACGCTGGCCTGGACCGGCACGGCGTATCAGGAAAAGGCCACCAGCGGCTCGTCGGCGATCGTGTTCATCGCCGGCCTGATCATGGTGTTCCTGATCCTGGCCGCGCAGTACGAGAAGTGGTCGCTGCCGCTGGCGGTGCTGATGGCGGTGCCGTTTGCCCTGTTCGGTGCCATTCTGGCCAACTTCCTGCGCGGGCTGGCCAATGACGTGTACTTCCAGATCGCGCTGGTGACACTGATCGGTCTGGCGGCCAAGAATGCCATCCTGATCATCGAGTTCGCAGTCATGCGCATGCACGAGGAAGGCGAAACCCTGGCCCAGGCGGCGGTCAACGCGGCCCGGCTGCGTTTCCGCCCGATCATCATGACCTCGCTGGCCTTCGTGCTTGGCTGCGTGCCGCTGGCCATCGCGTCCGGCGCCGGCGCGGCCAGCCGTCACTCGATCGGCACCGGCATTATCGGCGGCATGCTGGCGGCAACCTTCGTCGCCACCTTCTTCATCCCGATGTTCTTCGTACTGATCATGAAACTGTTCAAGGGCGACAAGCCCGTTACGCCGCCCGCCACCCCGCCGACCGGCACGGATGGCTCGCAGGGAGGACATGCCTGATGAAACGTCTGCTCCTGCCCACGCTGATCACGCTGGCGCTCGGCGCCTGCGCGGTCGGTCCCGACTACCAGCGACCGGCGATGGACCTGCCGCAGTCGCTGGCTGCCGACGCCCGCCCTGACGCCCGTGTCGACCTGAACTGGTGGACCGCGTTCAACGATCCGGTGCTCGACGCCTTCGAGCAGCGTGCCAGTGTCTACAACCGCGACCTGCTCGCCGCCATCGCCCGTGTCGACGAGGCCGCCGCGCAGCTGACCAGCACCCGTGCCGACCTGCTGCCGCAGCTCAACGGCGCGGCCGGCGGCCAGCGCGGCCAGCCGTCCAGCCTGCTGCCGTCCAGCGGCCTGCAGCCGGGCCAGAAGGTCATCGGCGAGCAGTACAACGCCTCGCTGCAGGCCTCGTACGAGCTCGATCTGTGGGGCAAGCTGCGCCGCGCGACCGAAGCCTCGCGCGCCGAGCTGCTGTCGTCGCAGGCCGCCCGCGACACGGTGGCGCTGACGGTGGCCGCCAGCGTGGCCAACGGCTACTTCCAGCTGCGCACTTATGACGAGCAGCTCGACATTGCCCGCCGCACGCTGAAAAGCCGTGAAGACGCGCTGGTGCTGCGCAAGAAGCGCTTCGAGGGCGGACTGATCTCCGAACTCGACTATCGCCAGGCCGAGGCGGAAACCGCCACGGCGCGCGCCGCGGTGCCGCTGTACGAGCAACTGGTCTCGCAGGCGGAAACCGCACTGAAGGTGCTGATCGGCGCCAGCCCGCGCGAGATCTATCAGGGTGAGGTCAGTCGCGGCAAGGCGCTGTCGACGCTGAACGTGCCGCCGACGCCGCCATCCGGCCTGCCGTCCGACCTGCTGCTGCGCCGGCCGGACGTGGTCGCCGCCGAGCAGCAGCTGGTGGCCGCCAACGCCCGCATCGGCGTTGCCCGTGCTGCCTACTTCCCGGACATCACCCTGACCGCCGCACTGGGCAGCGCCAGCCTGGCGCTGGGCGACCTGTTCACCGGGCCGGCCGCACTGTGGTCGTTCGCCGGCGACCTGACCATGCCGATCTTCAACTGGGGCAAGACCGGTGCCGGCGTCGACATCGCCAATGCCCGGCAGAAGCAGGCACTGGCCAGTTACGAGCAATCGGTGCAGAACGCGTTCCGCGATACCCGCGATGCCCTGGTGGCCCAGCAGAAGACCGCCGAGCAACTGGTGGCGCAAAACACCCAGGTGTCCGCCTATACCCGCACCACCCACCTGGCCCGCCTGCGCTACGACAACGGCTATTCGAGCTATATCGACGTACTGGACTCGGAACGCAGCCTGTTCAGTGCCGAGCTGGACCGGGCCAACACCCGTCTGGCCCGCCTGCAGGCGGCGATCAGCGTGTTCCGTGCGCTGGGCGGCGGTTATAGCCAGCCGCAGGACGCAGGCAAACCCGCCGGCTGATTTCCATCAGGCAGACAAAAACGCCGCGGCAGATGCCGCGGCGTTCTTTTTTGCCTTGCCGGGAAGCAGGGCTTATTCGATCCGCTCGCCGTGCAGCGTCACGTCCAGGCCTTCGCGTTCCTCGTCGTTGCTGACCCGCAGGCCCATCGCCATGTCGATCAGCTTCAGCAGGATGAAGGTCACCACCAGCGTGTAGCCGGCCGTCGATACCGTGGCAATCGCCTGCGTCATCAGATCGCCTTCCACACCGCCGATCGCCTTGACCGCCAGCGGGCCGACCAGCAGCGAACCGATGATGCCGCCGACACCATGCACACCAAAGGCATCGAGCGAGTCGTCATAGCCGAGCCAGTGCTTCAGCGACGTCGCACCGACGTAGCAGGCGCCGCCGGCCACCAGACCGATCAGCAGCGCGCCCTTCGGGTCGACGAAACCGGAGGCCGGCGTGATCGCCACCAGACCCGCCACGGCACCGGATGCAATGCCCAGCACCGACGGCTTCTTCTTGAAGATCCATTCGACGAACATCCAGGTAGCGGCAGCGGCACCGGTGGCGACCTGGGTCACCAGCATGGCCATGCCGGCACGGCCATTGGCTTCCAGCGCCGAGCCGGCGTTGAAACCGAACCAGCCTACCCACAGCATCGAGGCCCCGACCAGCGTCAGTACCAGGTTGTGCGGCGGCATGGCTTCCTTGCCGAAGCCGATACGCTTGCCAAGCACCAGCGCGCAGACCAGACCGGCCACACCGGCATTGATGTGCACCACCGTACCGCCGGCGAAGTCGAGCACGCCCTCCTTGAACATCCAGCCGGTCGGCTCCCACACCCAGTGGGCGATCGGCACGTAGACCACGAACAGCCACAGCGTCATGAATACCAGCATGGCCGAGAACTTCATCCGCTCCGCAAACGCCCCGGTAATCAGCGCCGTGGTGATGATCGCGAACGTCATCTGGAACACGACGAATACGGTTTCCGGGATGTTCGCGCCAGCCGTGCCGGTCAGCGAATCCATGTTCACGCCATTGAGAAAGGCCTTGTCCAGCCCGCCGATAAAGCCGCTCCCCGGCGTAAAGGCCAGCGAATAGCCAAACGCAAACCACAGCACGGTCACCACCGAGCAGATGGCGAAGCTCTGCATCAGCGTGGCCAGCACGTTCTTCTTGCGCACCATGCCGCCATAGAACAGCGCCAGGCCGGGAATGGTCATGAACAGCACCAGCGCGGTCGACACCAGCATCCAGGCGGTGTTGCCGGTATCCAGCTTCGGTTCGGGAACCGGGGCGGCAACAGCGGCGGTGGCCGTGGCATCAGCCGCCGTGGCCGGCGCACTGCCGGCGCTGTCGGTGGTGGTCGGCGCCGGGGCGGTCGCCACCGGCGAGGTCGCAACCGGTGTCTGCTTCATGATCACCGCAGCACCGATGCCGAGCACGCCGATCAGCGCAAGAATGCTCAACGTTTTCTTCATGATGGTTTCTCCTCGGAACTCGAATGCCTAAACCGCTTGCGCGCCGGTCTCGCCGGTACGGATACGCACGACCTGTTCGAGGTCGTAGACGAAGATCTTGCCGTCACCGATCTTGCCGGTCCGGGCCGAGGTCTCGACCGCTTCGACCACCCGGTCGAGCAGATCGTCATGCACGGCGATCTCCAGCTTGACCTTGGGCAGAAAGTCGACCACGTACTCCGCACCGCGATAGAGCTCGGTATGGCCCTTCTGGCGACCGAAGCCCTTGACCTCGGTGACGGTGACGCCCTGGACACCGATGGCCGACAGCGCCTCGCGCACTTCGTCGAGCTTGAACGGCTTGATGATTGCCGATACCAGTTTCATGCCTGTTCCTTCCTCATTTGCTGAAATCAGACACGGCGACCGGTCACACACGGTGCCGTCGTGTTGCACTGCAGCTGATGCAGCTTTCGTGCCAACACAGGTGGGTTGCGGAAAAATCGATCAAATACAGCGGATTGACGCATCAGCCAGCGTTTTAGGATTCGTCCGATTGACCGGCACTCATGACGGGAACATCCTCGTCTGCCAGTCGGGATATGTCTACGCACCAGATTAGTGCATCGCCGCCGATGGCGCCGGCATTTGCTACACTCGCAACATCATCCCGTTGCCAGGAGTACACCATGCTGAGCCAGAAGCTCTTCGACGAACTGTCGAACAAGATCAGTGAAACCATTGCCGCCAGCCCGGCCAGGGACATCGAGAAGAACGTGCGCTCGATGATGGGCGCCGCCTTTACCCGGCTCGATCTGGTCACGCGCGAGGAGTTCGACGTGCAGCAGGAAGTCCTTGCCCGCACCCGCGAGAAGCTGGCCGAGCTGGAAAGCCGCGTGACCCGGCTGGAAGCCGAACTGTTCCCCGACCAGCGCGAGGTCGCCGTCGACGAGCAGGCCAGCCAGGGTCATTCCTGAGCGGATTTGCCTGTCCCCACCGGCCACACAGGCCGGTTTTTTTTCGCCCGGAGGTTTGATGAGCACCGCCGTACTGCACAGCCGCGCCCTGATCGGTGTCGACGCGCCGGAAGTCGCGGTCGAAATTCATCTGGCCAATGGCCTGCCGGCATTCTCGCTGGTCGGCCTGCCGGAAACCGAGGTCAAGGAAGCACGCGAGCGGGTTCGCGCGGCACTGCTGACCACCGGCTACGACTTTCCCAACCGGCGGGTGACGGTCAACCTGGCGCCGGCCGACCTGCCGAAAGCCTCCGGCCGCTTCGACCTGCCGATCGCGCTCGGCATCCTCGCCGCCAGCGGCCAGTTGCCGGCGGCGGCACTGGACGGCCATGAATTCGCCGGCGAACTCGGACTGACCGGCGAGCTGCGGCCGATTCGTGGCGCACTGGTCATGGCCTGCGCCGCCCGTCGCGCCGGACGGATATTCGTGCTGCCGGCCGGCAGCGCCGACGAGGCGGCCATCGCCGGCGACGGCCTGGCGCTGATCGCCGCCGATACGCTGGCAACCCTGACCGCCCATTTCGACGGTCGGGCGCCGCTGGCGCCGTTCCAGCCCGCGATGGCTGGCGCCGGGCAGCCCGATTATCCGGACCTCGGAGATGTCCGCGGCCAGGGTGCAGCGCGGCGGGCACTGGAAATTGCCGCCGCCGGCACCCACTCGCTGCTGCTGTGCGGCCCTCCCGGCACCGGCAAGTCGATGCTGGCCGCCCGGCTGCCGGGCATCCTGCCGCCGATGCACCACGATGAGGCACTGGCGACCGCAGCCGTCCATGCGCTGGTGCAGCCGTTTGATCCCGCGCGCTTTCACTGCCGCCCGTACCGTACACCGCACCACTCGTCCTCCGCCGTGGCGCTGGTCGGTGGCGGTGTAAGAACTGAAAATATTTGCAAATGCACAATGCAAAATGAGAATATTGCCCACTATTTGTTAGTGAAAGCGGGTAATGGCGCGGTTCATTCACAAGCGTTTGGCGCGACACCCCGGTCTGTGGCGAGTAGATGGCATTGGTCCTCTCGCAGTTAGTGGTCGTTTAGGGCGACGGGCGGCTGTTTATTTTTCCGGCCTTACCGAGGAGGGGCTGGTTCAACCCTACTGGAAGTCCTCTCTCAATGAATCAACCCTGATACTGCCAATTCATTCCGCTTCATTACGCGAGTTCAAAGTCGGTTCAATCTGGCGAGAGGGGCTGCGGGTGGCAGGGCCAGAACCGATTGCCTCCCCCTATCATGTCGACGTCAGCCAAGTTCGTTTGGTGACGTTGGAGCAGGCGATCCAACTGAATGATCAGTGGGCATCAACTGTCATACCGAACGCTAATCTCAACTTCGGTCAAAACCGTTCCTTACTGGCTTCAACCCTTTATGCGATCCTGCCCGTACTGGGTGATCGCATGACCCACTGGTTAGTTGTCCCCGCTTCTGAATTGTTGCGCTTCTATACCGGTGTTTCTTCACGTTTGCTATCTGGTGCCTTGCAAGGACGCCTTGAAAGTTATGTCGATTGGGACAAGTGCCGGATGGAGGATGGACGCCCAGTCCTTCACGTAAAGCAACAGCTTAATCGCAAGGAAGCAGCGGTGTTGGCGCGGGCAGTCGCCTTGCCAGCGGCCAAGTCCTCTCTGTTTGCCTCCCATCAACATCTGGCATCGACCCAAGCCAATAACGCTACCTCGAATGAGGATAGTAAACGTCCATTGGTAATCAAGGCGGGCTTCCCGTTCACAGACACGACCCAACTTTATGTGTCAGGCAAGCGCATGCCCCTGACCAATAAAAACAAGGAGGGGCAGCAACAGTGGGCAGTCTTTGTCATGGAAATCCTCGTATGTACCCATTCACTGGGTTTCTCGAGTTTGGTGCTCGAAAGCGACGATCCGTTTGTTGAATCGGGAGCGTCTGGTGGGGCTGGTGGGGGCGTCCGGCCGCCACAGCATAAACCCCTGCTGGATGATGATGAAGATGAATATGAACTGGAGGATCTCCCGGCTGATCAGCGTTTGGCTCGCCTGGTTGTCCGCAGTTATACCAACCAGTTCAGTGCTTTCGAAGGGGTAGAGTTTGAGCACCGCCGCCCTCGCGTAGTAGGAGGAGGCAACCGGCCCAGCTCGCAGATTGAGGTTCCCGTCAATGCCTTCACGGTGGAGGATGGCAGCCATGCGAACGATGCTGAGGGCAACCAAGGCGTCAGTGCTTTCCAGAATCGGGTCGCGCAGGTCAATCGGGATCTGTCACTGTTCCTGGAGATGCTGCGCCATCTGCGTGCTGCTACTGCGAAACGAGATTGGCAGGTAGTGACTCGCCGACTCAATGATGGCCTAGTGCAGAATGGAGAGTTGATCGCCGTTTTCCCGGAAAAAGTCGGCAAGAAACGTACCTGGCACAAGGTGATTGATCCGGATGGTAATGAGCGTACCCGTCAAGTGGTGTGGGCGGAGACGCGGCTTGGAGTGGAAGAGGAGTATGTCTACCTGATGGAAATGGAGCTGAAGCCTGGAGAAACCGGCCAGTGCACTCTTCTACTTTATAAGCATGATTTTTCGCGCCTGGAAGACAAGACATTCGCGGAGCTTTTGGTGCTCACTGCAGTACAGAACCGTTGGCCGGATCGACATAACAAGTGGGTTAAGAATGATCACCATAAGCGGGCGAAAGTATTGTTTGAGCAGGTTCAGATTCACCGTATCAACCACCCTTCGGTGCCCAAACCCAAGGGGGAAGATAAGCAATCGGCGAGTGCTACAACCAAACTGAATCCGAAGTCGTGGAGTGGGGTTCTGCTTAGCAAGATTGACGAGTTGCTTCCCGTACCAGCTTGAGGTGAGCTTGTGCACAAAGACGGTGTCACAGACGCCTGATGGGGGGCAGAGGAAATACCGATGACATCCCCGCTTCCCCTAGACAGAGATGGACATTTCATGGACTGCCCCGGCTCCAGTAGGCATTCCTGCCCTATGATTTGAGCATGGGAGGATGTCCGTGAGTACGCAGCGTTTTACCCCAGAATTCAAAGAAGAAGCCGTCAAACTGACCTTCCCCCGCCCGGTATCCCAGTCATAAATTAGCAATCAGGACTGGTTGGGGATGGTTTTTCTCCCGGTATTCGACCGGGGTCAGGTAGCCCAGCGCACTATGTGGCCGAGCGGCGTTGTAATCCTGGCGCCAGGCTTCGATTTTCTGCTTGGCATCATGCAGGTTCCGAAAGACATGCTGGTTCAGACACTCTTCCCGAAACCGGCCATTGAAGCTTTCGATATGTGCATTGTCTACCGGCTTTCCCGGCCGAATGAATTGCAATCGAACTCCTCTTCGGCA